>CAYRQY010000041.1:0-13830 GCA_964426435.1 uncultured Rikenellaceae bacterium
GAACCTTGAACCTTGAACCAGAAAAACAGAGCCATGATGATGAAAATAAATTTACTGCTGATCCTGGTTATTTTGCCTGCATCTTCTATTTCACAGACAACCGTAAGGCCTAACTTCGCCCTGAAAAGCCACGAAACATTGGAAATCAGGAAGATAGAAACAACACCTTCGGCAACTCTTTTTTACATGAGTGTTGAGAACAGGGTTTCGGGGGGATATTTCTGTGCTGACAGGAATACCTATATTATATATCCCGACGGAGAACGGGTTAAATTAGTCTCCTCAGGTGGCATACCTGTGTGTCCTGATACATACAAGTTCAGACTGATTGGAGAGAGGCTCGATTTCATACTGACGTTTCCTTCCCTGAAGCCCGGTGTGCGATGGCTCGACCTTGTGGAAGAGTGTCCCGATAACTGCTACTCATTCTACAGGATTATACCCGATGCCGGAATTAATGCATTGATTGATGACGCGTATGCCCCTGCAGAGAAGGGAGAACCGTCGCTTGCCTTAGACCGGTTCATAAAACTGGCAAGGGAAAGAGGCAGTGACAATAAAGGATACGGAGGGATTCTCTATCTTAATATAATTAAGCTGGCTGAAGAAACCGGCAACAAGAGAGTAGCATCTGACTGGTATGGAAGACTCGTCTCATCGGGGATACCGGAGCTTGACTTATTCCTTAAACACCTTAGTTCACTTGGGATAAGGTATTAATGGAAATAAAAAAAGGGAACCTCTGTAAGATTCCCTTCTTTGTTTCTATTCTGTGGTTATCTCTTCCCGAAGAAGAAATCAAGTCCGGCACCAACAACCCATGTAGATTTGTTGTAGGTTTCCGTAACCGGTACAGGGATTGTTCCCAGCATATGGTTGAATCCTTTCGAACCTTCGGCATACATTGTGTACTGTCCTCCGATATTGAGGTCTACCATCGGCAGAAGGCGTATCCCCACTCCTCCTCCGAATGAATTTGTATTGGTGCTGTACCGCTGGTCGTTCTGGTAAAGTTCGTTCACTCCGGTAATTGTTCCGAGCCACCCTGCACTCAGACGTATCTTTCTGGTAAGTCCGAGCTCTGCGCCCAGTGCAAATTCCTTGAAGTTTTTATCAATCATGTTGACATTGTCCGATATGCTTCCGTCGTAATCATTATTCTTGTCAAAATAAAGATTCATGCTTCCGGTCAACATTAGCCTGCTGACCGGTCTGAACTCAATACCTGCGGCTAACATTGCAGGCATATCGGCAACCACTTTCTGGCCTTCGGTGAATACTCCGCCCCCTTTATTGTCGATAAGGGCTGTTGTAAGTTCAAGCTTGGTTTTGAATTCATACTTGACGGCAATATTAAGGTTATCGACCGGGGAGAAATTAAGGCTCAGTATCGGGGAGATTCCCTTTCCTGTCTGTTCTGCCTCTACCTCAATATCCTGTGTGGCTGCAGCGTAACCTGTCATCGCAGCTGATTTGCCACTGAATACAGGTGCTGCTGCAGTAAGTACCGCCTGGGCATAAGCGATGGTTGCTGCTCCGATCTGTTCCGGTGTTTGGCCTGCTGCTCCCATTATCTGCTGTATCTGGGCAATGGCTGGGTCACTAAGGCCGTACGGACCAGCTTCAGAGAGAAGAACAGTCCCGTAAGGGTCAACAAGGGGCTGTAATCCGGTAGCATATTGACTGGCACCGGCAGCAAGAGTTCCAAGCACGGTGGCACCCGATGTGAAGAAGGTTGTTGCAGGAACCAGGCTCCCGGTATAGGCTCCAAACGCAGGGTAGTTGGGATTGACCTGTATGTTTTTAAGGTATCCGCTGTATGTGTTTTTTGCTGTTACAAGCCTTACACCAGCAGCAATTGAAAGCATTTCATTTATTTCGTAGGATATATTTGCCTGGTATCCGAAATAAATCGATGAGCCCTCAAAGAATATATCGGCCGAGTATTGTGTTGTTGGTATTCCCTGGCTCGCTAAAAGAGGCACCAGGTCGGAGATCGGCATCTCGAAAGAGGGTAAACCATCTTCATAAGTGGCACCACCGCCTCCTCCTATCGGATTGAATCCGGCTGAGACAACAAACTTACCTGCCTTAAAAGCAGCATATGCCCCGGGAAAAATGGGAGCACTTACCATACCTGTATATTCCTTTGGAGTACCGGCCAGATATGTATAATTATTTAACACAGATCTTGTTTGCCCTATGGTCTGATTGTTTAAGGAAAGGAAAAATCCATTTCCGAGCTTTGTCAATCCTGCCGGATTATAGTAAACAGCATCGATGCTGGTTGAAGCATTTCGGCTCTGCAACCGCGTGTAGAGAGCACTCTGATTAGTATTGGTAACCAGCCCGCCGGCAAGAAGAGTGCCGGTAATCAGAGTTCCGATAATTGAAAACAATAATTTTTTCATGAGATAATTTTTTGGTTGACAATTTGAAGCATCTTTCAGTTTGCTTCGGGTTACTCCATTCTTTATTTCCTGGTTTTAAGGATTTAACCAATCAAAAGACAAAAAGCAGGTTCAAAAGTAGAAAATTATTTCAAACAAGCAACAATTCTGAAAAAGTATCTTGATTACATGCCGTTTCCGGGCGATTCTGTAAAAACCGTTCGAAAAACCGGCCACTGTATCATATTACTTGCAGGGAAGTTATCCTGACCGTCATTTCCCGTTGAAGAGCGCAAACTCCTCCATCAGCCCATAGTCAATTATTTGATAATCAAAGCCTGAAGGATAGCTCTTAACATTCCTCCAGGTTCCGGGGGAGACAAATCCCGGAGCAGGATTATTATGATGCGGGCCGAGCAGGTTCTTAAGACTGCCGGTAACTTTAACTTCAATATAGTTTTTCCCGGGCTTAATATAAGATGTGACATCAGTCCTGTAAGGAGGGAACCCGATAATGCCGGCCTTGCTATTATTGACATAAACCGCGGCAACCGTACCGGTCCAGATGCCGAGTTCAACCTCATATGTTCCTTCCGGTGTATCAATATCGAATTCCCTTGCGTATGTCACTCCCCATGAATAGAAGGGGAGTCCCTGCTCTTTCCAGCTTCCGGTTGAATATCTCTCAAGTGCCGGGGTTATTACCCAGCCTTTTGAGGCCGGAGCAACCGAGAAATTTCCGGTTATGTAGACTGGTTCTATTTCAGCATGAATCCTCATAGGAGAAGCGGTAAGTGTAATGGTGTTTCTGCCGGAACGCAGATATCGGGAGATATCAAAAACGCCAAAGGACCTGTCGAGCCACCACTCATCTTCAGTGTGATCGATTTCCTTACCGTTGATTTTCACTTTCCAAATGTACGGGCGTTCAACAACCGCACGGAAAGAGGCAAAGTCAGAAATGCCCCTGGTTTCAAAATGATAGGACGCTCTAAATCCAGTCCCGACACTAAAAGTGTCACGGTCAACTATCATCGTTCTGTACTGCACGGAAGAGTTCCACGGATTCCCGTTCCTGAATCCATGATACCTGTACGCCATGTCGGTTGCATAATAGGTATTGAGATCTTTTGACTGGCTATCACCCATCTCGATGTCGCAGAAATCAATTGTGAGAACATTTTCCCTGTCGATGCTTACCGTGAGGGGAGATCCGGACTCTGCTTTCTTGAAGCTTTGCGGTTTAAAGGGTATTAAATATTCAGCATGACCTGAAGACGGGATGAACAGGAGCAGACTGCCGGCAGGAGGGATGGAGAAACTGATTTTAAGTTTATTGCCTTGATTATCAAATGGATATCCGTTGGTTTCTCCGGTCAGGGTATTCATCTCGACCACCCCTTTTCCCTTTGCGTTAAAGGTGCCGGTCAGCTCTTTTTCGAGATCGGAGTTTACAAGGAATACTAACTGTCCATCGTCAAGGACCCTACGGTGATGATAGAGGACGCCTCCGCTGAAATCGCTGAATTCAATTTCATCACATCTGAGGTTCTCCGAAATGAATTTATCGGAAAGCTCTTCTCCGAATATGATCTTCCTTGAATTTTCATTAAAAAAGGTCATTAATTCTTCACTCCTTGCACCGTCAATCAGGGTGGGGACCGAAAAGGCTATAAAGGTACCGCCTTTTGCGACAAACTTTCTCAGAAGCTTGTAGGTTGCCATGTCGAGGTTTTCAGTAAGAGGTGGTATGACTACCCTGGAATAGGAAGAGTGTCCGACAACAAGTTTCCCTTACCCACCGAGCCCATATCCTTCAGGATGTTTTCTGAACCCAGATCGTACTCTGTCTGGCTCTTTTCAAGCCTGGTGATGAACGATTGAAATGCCTGTCCCGTCTCGGCAACCTTTGGATTTCTTGTAACATAGGAGTCATATAACCAACAGGTTGTAGTTGGTTCAAGTACAAGAATATCGTTTATCTGCCTGCCCGAAGACAGCGCAAGTGATAATCTCGAGAAGTGGTCGTTGATATACCTGTAATTCTCCCACCAGGGCTGGTGATAGTCGAACGAAGGGGGATAGTCGTATTTCCTGGCTCCGGCAAGAGTGAAATATGTGAGATGCTGGTTCATAAGGTTTACCCCCAGTGCATACTGCCAGTCGCCGTTCCGTTTCATCCCGGCGAATGTAAGGTCCCATCCCGACCCGCCGTATGTCTCGCTGAGCTTTCTCTGCCGCCCTGTCTGGTTAGCCGCACTTGCCAGTTCCTTAACTGACCTGATATTGCCAAACTGGGCTCTCACAATTGAATCGTTCCACTGGTTGAAAAGCATATCTATACCTGGCACATGATGCCATGCATACATCGCCATATTATCCCCTCCGTGCCTCATGTTGGGCCACTCATGCTCCCAGTAGTGACCTGTAAATCTGAGCCCCTTTGATTCGCAGTACTGATACCATGGCCTGGCCCACCTGTCGATGAAAAGCTGCAGGAGCGTCTGTGTGTAATTATGCCTTACCCTCTTGTAATCCCCGGTTTCTTCATAAAGCAGCGGAAGATGTAATTTCAGGTCATACCCCCACCTGCTGAGAAAAACATCGAACAGATCCGGGGTCCAGCGAATGCCTCCGGGGGTATTGATATGGGGTTCGTCAGTGAAGACTCCGGGAATGGTTTTTCCAAGTTCCTCCCCTATATATTTTTCATAACCGGACATTGTTATTTCAATGAATTTCTCTGTTACTCCCGGGTAAAGAAGATCAACATAGGAGAAGCCTCCGTACCAGTCAGTTCTTGGGTAATAGCTCTTTGAGAAGAGGAAATAGCTTCCCTTTTTGCCTGATTCATCGCGAACAACCGGTGTGATGTCCTTAAATTCCCCGTTTTCCTCTTTCAGGATAATGAAAAAACGATCTGCAGTGTCGGGAAGCGTTTCTGCCCTGATCATCCTGAGTCCCTGCCCCTGGTTATAGGATTCCGGCATCTCTGCAGGAACATGACCTCCTGCAAATCCGCTTGGATATGAGTTTTCATCATATATCCACACGTCCATTCCAAGTTCTTTCCCTTTCTCCACGGCAAACCGGTAGTTTTCCAACCATCTGTCCGAAAGGTATTCTGTGATCAGTCCCGGCCTTGGATGAATGAATACCTGGCGCGATCCGGCATTGCAGAAGTCCACCATGAATCTTTCTATCTCATCGGTTGTTATTTCACCATTCCAGACGAAGAAGGGAGCCGAAGTATACTCACGTGAAGGCTGAAGGAATTCAGCTTTAAGGTATGGGAAGTCATTTATTTTTACCTCGCCTGTGGTTGTCCTTTTGCATGAAGGAGTTAACAGGATCGAAAAGAGAATGGCAAGAAGGGGCAGAGTGAAATAATGATTTTTTGATTTCATCGGTTGGTGGTTTCAAAGGTTATCTTGCTTGATAGAAATATTATACACATTTAAAGCTATAATCTCCCCGACAATCTCAGGCTTATGCTCCTGTGAGGCTGGATATCGCCGGGACGACCCATGTATTCCTCGTTGGTAAGATTCTTTATTACGCACGAAAGTGTGAGAATGTTGCTTAATCTGTAACCGGATGAGAGGTCTATTGTGAAATATCCTTTATTGTTCGCCGTCCAGTAATCGTAAAAGCCCGGCAGGATAGCTTCCCGTGTAAATGGATTAAGAAATACATCGTCAATATTGAGTATTTTTGATTTGGCATAGAAGCTAAAGCCTGCCTCCATCCTTTTCCACCTTGTGAAATGAGTTACCTTTCCCGAGTGTTTTCTTCTGTATTTAAGATAAATATCTGTTATCTGCTGCGTCGATTTGTTGTATTCAACAGGATGGATGAAAGTATATCCTCCTGTTATTGTTGTAGTCAGCCGCTCTGTCGTATGCGAGAGTAATAACTCCGTTTCATACCCGTAGATCCTTGATTGTTCAACATTTGTTGCCTTAAACCCGACCTCCGGGATCCCTGTTCCCGGATCTTCATAACTTGCGAAATAATACTCAATAAGGTCGGTGTTTTGAGTAAGAAAAACCGAAAGGTCTGCCTGGCCGGTCAGGTTACCGGCTCCGATTCCCTGCTTTATTCCTATTTCACTGCTCCATCCCGACTCGGGCATCAGATCGGGATTAGGGAATATCTTCACTGAGCCCAGAGTGGTTGAGGCGTGTTTTTCTGCCACTGAAGGATACCTGTAGCCCTGTCCGAAAGATGCCCTTATGTAAGTATAGTCAGCCGCCTGGTAATTTACACCTGTTCTGAGCACCGGCGTTATCCTGTCCTTTTCCCCGTCGAGGGAGTACTGTTCAACCCTTAACCCGGCTACTGCTTTTAACCTTTGAACGGGGGCAACCTCAAGCTGAGCGAAGCCGGCTATATTCAGACCTGAGTGATCGCCAAAAAAATTGGAGGTCACATTTATGTAATTTTCAGCAACACCTGCGGTGATGTTAACCAGTTCATGAACTTTGAACCAGCCCTGGTATTCGGCGAAAACTGAAAAAGCATCGCTGTTATTCTTCTCACTTTCAGGGAACCTGTTTCTTGATGACTGGATCCGCATCCGCAGATCATGTTTGTAACGGTCGGTTTTTTTGAGGGATATAAAGGGATCGAGGGCGAGGAAATCCCCATGAAGCCCGATGGCGGTCAGGCTGCTTTGTTTCAGCGCTCCGTATTCGGCATCTTCCCATAATACGAAATCCTTCCTTTCGTTGTATCCCGAGTTCACACTGATCCCATAGGTCAGACCTTCCATTTTCCTGCTGAAATGCTTCAGCCGCAGGTTCAGACGTGCCAGTTTTTCCCCGTTGAGCCTCCTGTAGCCTTCGTCGAGCAGGATATTTGTGCCGATGCTCAGGTCGGTGTTGCCAAGTTTTCTTATATGTGAAAATGAAGCACTTGTGAAAAGCCTTGGGGTGTCCCACCAGATCCAGTCGCTGTTCCTTGGCCTGCCGAATATGCCTGCCTCGGTAAAAAACTGGGTGACAGGCTTGTTTGACGCATCGGCCGAGCGAAAATTAATAATGCCGTTAAGTGCCGACGATCCGTAAAGCACCGACGAGGCTCCTTTAATTATCTCTATCTGTGAGAGGTTCTCGAGAGGCAGGAATTGCCACTTAATATTTCCGGCATCGGCCGAAAGCACAGGCAATCCGTCTATCAGTGCAAGGACCCTGCTTCCGGCACCATAACTGAAGCCGCTGCCTCCTCTCACCGAAGCCTGGCCATCAATAACCTCGATGCCCGGTGTTTTGTTAATGAGCTCCTGGGCGTCAGTTATATGATTGTCGGAAAGAAAGGAAGATTTTATCACATCCATCGAAACAGTCAGTTCGGCTATTCGCTGTTCTGTTCGGCTGGCACTTATTACAATCTGGTCGATCTCTCTGATCTTCATGCTTATGCCGATATCAAGCACAACAGTCTCTCCCGGCCTGAGAAAAATTGCTTTCGACACCGTTTCGTACCCGACAAACTGGAATGTGATATTAAGCCTGCCCGAATCGGCGGCAATGTAATAGGTTCCGTCTTCTGCTGTGGTCGTTCCAAGGTTTTTTCCCCAGATCACATAAACCCCTGCAAGGGGCTCACGGGTCTCATTGTCATATACCCGCCCCCTGACGGTTCCTTTTGTCGCGAGGGTGTCGGCTGCGAAACCTGCCAGCAGGATTACTGCACAAATAAAGTGTTGCATAGGTGCATCACTTAGCCCTGAATACCATCGTGATATTGAATGGATTGGGCGGATCGGCCTGGTTGGGGAACACTGTTGTGACTTCGAGCCTGGAAGCTGTAAGACTTGTGATATTTGTTATTACAGGTATTGGCAGATCCGGCGTGGTTATAATCAGCTGCGACTCGTCGGAGCTGAAGCTCCAGGTACCCGTGTATGATCCGAATGACCCCGTGCCGTCTTTATTGAATTTTGCATCACCCTTGAATCCTTCCAGCAACTCTCCGGGACCATCGGCGCTGACCCCGTTTACAAGGAGCTGTTCAGTGGTCCAGGTTGGAGTGGTTAAAAACTTAAACCTCTCAGATTCTTTGTCCTTGCTGCATGATGATAAGATCAGGCAGCAGCTTACCGTTACAAGGATCAATACATGTCTTTTCATGGTCTGCGATAATAAAAGAATTGCATCTAAATTAACCGACAAATTGCCAATAAGCTTTAAAAGCATGCCCGTAAGGGCCGTTACAATATTCAAAGATACGAAAAAAACTCAAACCGTCCTTTCTGTCGTCTATCGCCTATCGCCTATCGCCTATCGCCTATTCCGCTGGCGCGGAATCTCCGTTTCACTTCGATCGCCTATCATCTATCATCTATCATCTATCATCTATCATCTATTCCGCTATCGCGGAATCTCCACTTCGTTTCGATCGCCTATCATCTAAACTCCGCTATACGCGCTGAATCCTCCGTCGACCGGAATGACCACCCCTGTAACAAACTTTGACATATCTGAAACAAGATATATAAGCGTGCCTGTCAGCTCATCAGGTGTTCCGTATCTCTCCATCGGTGTGCTGTTAAGAATCTTTCGCGCTCTCATCGTCGGCTCACCGCTTTTTTCATCGATAAGGAGGAACCTGTTCTGATCAGTCAGCAGGAAACCCGGAGCAATAGCATTGACCCTTATCCCCGTCATTGAAAAATGAACAGCCAGCCACTGTGTGAAATTATTTACAGCAGCTTTGGCTGCAGAATACGCTGCAATCTTCGTGAGCGGCCTGTACGAATTCATCGATGATATGTTCACGATAACGCCCGATTTCCGGCGGATCATATCCTCACCAAAGACCATTGAGGGTATAAGTGTCCCTTTGAAGTTAAGGTCAAAAACCTTATCAAAGCCTTCAGTCTGAAGTCCGAAGAAGGTATCCTCAGGGTTCTCGGTGCCAAGCATCTTTTCAACTTTGGTCGTCGCAGCAGGGGAGTTGCCGCCTGCTCCGTTAACTAGAATGTCGACAGGCCCGAACTTAGTGTGAATCTCTTTCTTTGCCGCCTCAAGGGAAGATCTCTCGAGGACGCTTGCCGGGAGCCCGAGTGAAGCAACGCCGTATTCATCCTCAATTTCACGGGCAACTGACTCGGCAGCATCCCTTTTCAGATCGATGATAACCGTTTTAACACCATGAACAGCAAACGATTTTGCCATTTCAGAGCAGATTATTCCTGCACCCCCGGTTATCACGGCTACCTTGTCCCTTATGTTAAGAATATCCATATATATAATGTATTATGAAACAATGCTCTGCCTCATGTGATTATCCCGGGAACCTGAAGTACTCCAATGCGTTCCTGTATGAAATGCCTTCGATGATCGGCCTTACCAGCTCCTCTTCATCGGGAATGAGTCCCTGTTCTATCTCTTCACCGATATGATTACAGACAAGCCTCCTGAAATACTCGTGTCTCGGGTAGGAGAGAAAACTCCTGGAGTCTGTTACCATCCCCACGAATCTTCTCAGCAGTCCCAGGGCGCCCAGATCCTTCAAATGCTTTTCCATTCCCGGCTTCTGATCGAGAAACCACCATGCTGCACCGTACTGTACTTTGACAGGCGCCGTTCCGTCATTGAAATTGCCTGCCATGGTTATCATCATTTCGTTGTCGGCAGGATTGAGATTGTAAAGTATAGTTCTTGTGAGTTGATCGGAATTATCGAGAGTGTTCAGGAAGCCCGACATCCTGTAGGCATCCTGCGCAGGACCTATCGAATCCCAGCCTGTATCCGGGCCCATAAGCCGGAACATACGCGAACTGTTGTTCCTCATGGCACCCACATGGAACTGTTGCGTCCATCCCCTTATATGATTCATCCTGCATAACTCAATCATTATGGCACAGCGATACTTTTCAGTCTCATCTGCTGACACTTGTTCCCCCTTCAGGAGTCTCCCGAAGATACTGTCAGCTTCCCTGGCAGTGAATGAAGAATAATAGAAACGATCCATTCCGTGATCCGACAACCTTGCTCCATGATCGTGAAAGAACTGATGCCGCTCATCGAGCACTTCGACCAGGGTGTTAAAATCCCGTATCTCGCGCCCTGCCGATAATCCGAGCCTGCTGATATAAGCCCTGAAGCTTTCAGGATCGGTCGTCTTAATAACACCATCGGGTCTGAAAGTCGGAAGGATCATAATGTCAGTGAAGCTTTTCAGGGCACGGTGATGTTCAAGGTTGTCTGCAGGATCGTCGGTGGTGCATACCACTTCCACATTCATTTTCTTTAATAACGACCTGGTACTGAATTCTTTGGTTTGCAGTAATGCTGATGCCGCTTCGTAAATGGAGTGAGCAGTCGAAGGAGATAAAAGATCATGGATTCCGAAATACCTGGCCAGCTCAAGGTGTGTCCAGTGGTATAGCGGGTTCCCTATGGCAGCAGGCACTGTCTCAGCCCATTTCATGAATTTCTCCCGGGGAGTGGCGTCACCCGTGCAGTATTTTTCCGGGATGCCGTTGGTCCTCATAGCCCTCCATTTGTAGTGATCACCCTCAAGCCAGGCTTGCCCAAGATCACTGAAATTTGCATCTGCGGCAATCATGGCTGGTGAAAGATGACAGTGAAAATCAATAATCGGCTGGTTCTCGGAGTATTCATGGTACAGTCTCACTGCAGTCCTGTTGCCAAGCAGGAAATCATCATGAATAAAAGGTCTCATGTTTTTTTGGACTTAAAGGATTTTGCATCAGGGTGAAATATAGCGAAAAAAAACAAGTGGCCGGCATCTTTGGCTAAATAATGTATTTTTGTAATCAGACTCCTGGTGGGAGTATAAGTTAATTTTAAATTGTTAAAATAGAACTGTTATGGTCACAGAACTTCGTTACGCAGGCCATCCGTCGGATGTTAAGGAATACGATACCGGAAGAATCCGTAAGGAGTTCCTGATCGAAAGGATTTTTCAACCCGGAGAGATCCTGCTTGTCTATTCCCTTTACGACCGTTATATAGTAGGCGGTGCCATGCCCGTTGAAGGAAACCTGAAGCTCGATCCGGTTGATGAACTGAAAGCGGAAGGATTTCTCGACAGAAGGGAAATGGGCATTATCAATATAGGGGGCGATGCTGAGATAAGTGCAGGAGACACTCTTTTTAGTCTGGGCCACAAGGAGGCGCTTTACCTGGGCAGGGGAACCAGTAATGTCGTTTTCAGATCATTATCGGAAAGCACTCCGGCAAAACTCTATATTAATTCTGCGCCGGCACATTGCAGTTACCCCAGCCGGAAGGTCACCCTTAAGGAGGCGGAAGTTGTCGAAATGGGAAGTCCTGAGACCTCCAACCACCGCATTATAAATAAACTCCTGGTTAACAGCGTAGTAAAATCGTGCCAGCTTCAGATGGGGATGACCGAGCTGAAGCCGGGGAGTGTATGGAATACTATGCCGGTTCACACCCACAACAGGAGAATGGAAGCATATTTCTACTTTGAGGTGCCTTATAAACAGGCTGTTTGCCACTTTATGGGTGAACCCGACGAGACCAGGCACATCTGGATGAAGAATGAACAGGCAGTTCTCTCTCCCTCATGGAGCATACACAGTGCAGCAGGAACCTCCAGTTATACCTTCATTTGGGGAATGGCCGGAGAGAATCTTGATTACAGCGATATGGACATACGTTATCCTGATACTTTGAAATAAAAAACTCTCCCGAATGCCGGCCTTAGGAGTTTGAAGCCCCATCGGTCAGTGGCCCCTTAAGGGGAGACGGAGGTAAAAAAAACTAAATGAAAGAATTATTTGATCTGACAGGCAGGGTTGCCCTTGTAACAGGGGGATCCCATGGAATAGGCCTGGCTACAGGTCTGCTTCTGGCAGGGGCCGGTGCCAGGGTTTGCGTCAATGATATTGACAATGGCAAACTGATCAGCTGCAAAACAGCTTTCGGTGCAGAGGGAATGGATGTTTATACCCTGAAATTTGATGTTACTGACGAACAGGATGTTGACCGTGGAATAACAGAAATTGAAAAGAATGTCGGGGAGGTAGATATACTGGTCAATAACGCAGGAATCATCAAAAGGATTCCAATCCTGGATATGGAGGTTGCTGACTACAGGAAGGTTATCGAAGTTGACCTGGTGGCGCCGCTCATTGTATCAAAGCGGGTGGTTCCCGGAATGATCGGAAGGCGCAGGGGCAAGATAATCAACATGTGCTCAATGATGAGTGTTTACGGCAGAAACAGTGTTTCTGCATATGCTTCGGCAAAGGGAGGACTAAAGCTTCTTACCCGGAATATGACCTGCGAATGGGCGAAATATAATATTCAGGTAAATGGAGTGGGCCCGGGGTACATCGCCACTGCCCAAACGGCTCCTATACGTGAGAAGGGACATCCTTTCAACGACCTGGTCATGACAAGAACTCCTGCAGGCCGGTGGGGCCAGCCGGAAGATGTCGCCGGTGCGGTTCTGTTTCTTGCTTCCGGAGCCAGCGATTTTGTCAACGGACACATTCTGTACGTTGACGGCGGTATACTCGCAAACTTTGGTTATGTTAAAGGGGAGAACGACCTCTAGTCGTTTTCAGTTTTCTCATTGCCATCGTCCTGCCATGGCTTTGCGTAGAGATCTTCGACCCTTACATTACCAGCAGGTTCATCAGCCTCACTTCCGGATAACCTATACTCTTCTCCCGCCTTTCCGTGGAAATAGAGTATGCTTGCAAATATCGGCAAGAGAGGGAAGGTAAGGGCATTGGCAGCAGCCGACAGGAGAATGAATGATGGCCTTGTTGCAAAATCCACTGCGCTTCCGGCATCCTGTGTCACAATTGCTCTCATAAAACTCCCTGTGAATGGCAGAAGGATCAGCCCGGAAAGGATTACTGAAATCACAATCAGAATTACCAGGAATACGGCACTCCAGCCCATATTGGGCCAGAAATTACGGTGGGCAAGGCGCAGGCTCCTGACAATAGTATGACCTATATTCGGTCCTTCAACCATCATCACAGGCAGGATGAAAAGAAATATCATGAAAATATAGAGCAGTGCAAAGAAGACCCCGATAACAAGTGCAATAAGGCCCAGGACAATCGCTGCAGAGCCGGCAAAGGCAAGAAGGATTATTATGACGAGATAGGGCAGATAGTACTTCAGGGAATGTATTGCACACACAAGCAGGGTATTGCCTGGGTCAACAGGGTGATATAGAACGTAATAATGGAGTATCGTTGTGAATAAAAGGCTTATAAGTGAAACAGCAAGCATGGGAAGCAGGTAATCCTTCATCTTCAGCAGCATCTCCTGGGGATCGGTAATGCTCTGCAATTCCTTAAGGTCGATGAGGGTGGAGGAATACTGCATTACCAGCGACATAAAAAATGAAATCAGAAAAAGCGAGGTAAACCTGCTTTTGTAGAATTCCCATAACGAACCAATGGCACTGTCAATGGTGT
>CAYRQY010000042.1:0-13665 GCA_964426435.1 uncultured Rikenellaceae bacterium
CTGTATTTTTTTTCAGGATCATTGCCAGCCTGACGACATCTCCTGCAAGAATGCCTGTAATGGAGCGTCCGGTAAGCATCGAAGTATACCACAGGTTATGGGAGGTCCCGTCGAAATACGCATCACCCTTGAGTGCACCCTGACCCAGTTCGCCTGAGCCCGGGAGATCGGGAGCAAGTACACAATAACCC
Organism: uncultured Rikenellaceae bacterium; assembly: GCA_964426435.1. Taxonomy (GTDB): domain Bacteria; phylum Bacteroidota; class Bacteroidia; order Bacteroidales; family VadinHA17; genus LD21. The sequence goes on from CAYRQY010000042.1 coordinate 192, forward strand.
TGATTGACATATTTTTCAATTTCACCACCGGGACCGGCTTCTGCTGATTTGCCTGAAGGGTGAAGGTATATCAACGACTGACCGTTGTTTTTCTCAGGTTTGAAAAGCAGATAGGGGATCACATAATCTCCCTCGCCTTTCACGAAGTATTTCTCTATTGAATAATTATCTCTCTGCAATCGCCCCGTAAAAACAGGTTCTTCAACCAAGTCCGGATGCCTGTAGCCCGACAATCTGCGGGCAGAACTGATCACTTCCGGGAGAAATCTTTCAGGTTCACTCCTGCGATTTTCAAGTTGTTTTATCCGTAACTCCGCATCTTTACGGTTAAGCCAAAAAACCGTTTCCCCTCTTAATGAGGTTGAGACCTGTCCGGTTTCAGTAACCCTGAGCTCGTCAGGTGTAAGGAGCTGAGTCTCCTCATCGGAATGGTTACCCGGATGATTAAGGTGTTTCTGAAAAAATGCATACATGGCTTCCCTGTTCTTCAGGGTGGAAGCATGGCCGGCATCATCTTCGACCCTCAGAAAATGATCTTCGCTTTGAAATACCCTGTATGCCCGAGAGACCTCCTTTTCCGTTTCCATCGCGCCCTGAATGCTGAACATATCCCTGGTTGTTGTGATCATAAGGCACGGTTTCGGTGCTCTTACTATCAGAAAGTCAGGATGATCGAGTCCGTGCAGTATGATATTGAAGAGGTTCTGTTCAGCGTCCTGCGGGCCTATTGACTGAAGCAACCGTGTGTAATTTGTAATATAGTTCTCAGGAGCTGAGGCATATATGCGATCATCAAAAGCTGCAATATATGCCGATTGGGTACCTCCGCCTGATCTTCCGGTGATGCCTATTCTTGCAGGATCAACCTCCCTCCTCGACAACAGGTAATCGACTGCTCTTATCCCGTCCCATATCATGTATCGGGCCTGCGAGCTGCCTGTAATGAAAGCCTGAGCGCCCGGGTATGAATGTTCGCGGGTCGGCCCCCCCACCAGCGACCTGCCTGTTTCGGAATCGTAATACTCGAGTCTTTCGCCCTGTCCGACCGGATCAAAGGCGAATACTACGAATCCCTTCTTTACCAGGTTCAATATAACGTGCTGATAAACAGTACTCCTGTAACCATCAGCAGAATGGCCGCTGCAGTAGATCACAGCAGGCCGGCGGGTATTCCTCCTGATACCGGAGGGGATGAAAAGGGAGGATGTTACAAAGAAGCCCGGTTGAGATTCAAATATAATGTGCTCTATCCTGTAGCTGCCCTTGTCAATTGTTCTGACGATTCTTGTATTAAGGGGTGTTTTTTCAGGGAAGGGTCCGGTAATATTCAACAGTGTTTCGCGGATGAACTCCTGTCGCCTGTGCCAGTCGTCGGGTGTTATAAGCTTCTCCATCTCATCTGAGCGCTTGTCGAGAAGTTCGCAGGCCTGACCGGCCATATGCTTATAAAACAGGTTTCTGGCGTCGGTATGGATCAGCCAGCCGCTGATCACATCAGTCTCATCCTGAGCAATGAGTGAGTCAATTGCAGGCGCAAGAATGATCAATAAAACTAATATGCTTCTCAAGACTCTTCTCCTGGGCAGGCATCCTTCAGTAAGGTAATGATTCATTTTTGTCTTCGGTCTTCGGTCTTCGGTCTTCGGTCCTTTATCTTTTAACATCTTTCCCCGTCATCCTGGTAATCACTATCACCCCGTTTGAACCCCTTGTTCCGTAGGCGGTTGCAGCCGGGCCCTTCAGCACCTCTATCGATTTGACGCTCTGGGGAGAGATATCCTCAATGGTTTTGACAATTACACCGTCGACAACAAACAGAGGTTCAGTGCTGACGTTGAGGGATGAGGCGCCCGTTATTCTGATGCTCCTTCCTGAGACCTCTACGCCTGGAAATCTTCCGCGTATCATATCGTAGATGTTCTGGTACGAAGCGAATGAACCATCACTTGCATCCAGCTTTTGAGACTGCGTGGTCATGTCTTTCTTCCGGATAGTGCCATAGCCGACATTGATTTCGTCATCCCCTTCTGTTTTAGGTTTTTCTGCAGGATCTCCTTCTGTATCTGAAAGGATAAATGGTATTGATCTGCGTCCTTTGATCTCTTCTTCGGCAACACCGTTAAAGAGGGAGAAGACCAGGATTTCCTGTGCATCTGCGTTAACTCTGACGCGGTAGAATCCCCTCTGGTCTGTTTTGACATCGGTTTTAACGTTGTCGATGAATATTACGGCATTGGGAACCGGGTTATTGTAGGCATCAGTTACTGTACCCGTAATAGTGATCCTTTTTGGAGCTCTCTGTCCGTTAATGGCAGCAAGCGGGCATATAAGGATCAGGAGCAGGAGAACTGGCTTGAGTTTCATATGTTTATAGCATTGGATACAAGTTTGCAACTGGTGACTGGCTTTGCCCACCGAAGCTTTCTTTGACCTCCGTAGCTTTAGCGGAGGAGGTAGCGAAGGTGGGTGACTGGTGACTGGCGATTATTATCAAATGATAATTATTATCATTTAATAATTTCTATCAGATAACCATATATTACTAACCAACAGAGACTTTTTGAGCCGGGTAATTATCCCCGGCTCAATTTGTCCCCGTCTGAGTTCCTCAATCAGATATTGTAATAGCTCTCCCAGCCTCTGCGGGGAGGCCTGTCTGCCAGCATTGCATTGGCAAACGGATCATTAACAATCTCTTTTGTCTCACGGTTGAAAACCAGTTTTTTGTTCCGGCGAATCGCAATAATCCCAAGTGAGAACAGCTGCGACAACGGCGCAAAGATCGGGAATGGCGAACGCGGCTTCTCCTGACCCAGACACGACCTGAGGAAGTTCACATAGTGGTTCGAGGGACTCTCAGGAACCTGCGGAAGCCCGGGAGCCATCTCCTTCGCCCTGGCTTCAGGTATAATGAAGAGGGGAGCAGCATGTGTTCCTCCCTTGAAGGTCAGTTCCTTGCTGTAGATGATCTTGCCAGAGGCCGGCCTTCTTGGCTGACCTCCCGGCTGAGCCTGCCTTGTTCTTTGCTGACCAGCCTGACCCGTCGCTCCTCCCGGAGGTGGTATGCTCGCATCAACAGTTGCCGTAACCGAATCATAACCTTCCGGGAAGGGAGGAAGATTCTCAACTCCGTCGTACCAGGTAATGTCAAGCGGCGGCATATCGCCTCTTGACGGGAACCTGAAGAGAATGGTCGATTCAAGCGGGAAAAAGAAGTCATTCAGATTCCTGACATGCAGAGGATTAATCTCATAAGGCAACCCAAGCTCAAGGAACTCATGTATCGTGTCAAGGATATGAGCGCCCCAGTCACCCAGAGCCCCGAGACCGAAATCGTACCATCCTCTCCAGTTGCCCGGGTGATACTTCTCGTTAAAATCGTGCCATGCAGCAGTCGTCAGCCATGTATCCCAATCCTTATCTGTCATTCCTTTGGGCAATGGCTGTGCTTCCGGGAATTTATTTATATTGGGATCGTACGGGTGCCACCTGCGGCTTCCGTTCATATGCGCCGTAACTGCAGTGACATCCTTTATAATACCGGCATTCTTCCATGCAATGAACTGGAAATAATTCTCTCCCGAGTGTCCCTGATTGCCAACCTGTGTTACCAGCCTGGGATTTTGTGTCGCCATCCTGGCCATTATCTCCGCCTCAAGGAAGGTGCGGGTCATCGGCTTCTCGACAAAAACGTGCTTGCCAAGCTGCATTGCAGCCATGCAGACCGGGAAATGAGCAAAGTCGGGTATGGCTACCTGCACTGCCTCTATATCTCCGGCCATCTTGTCGAACATAACCCTGAAATCCCGGAACTGCTTTGCCTTTGGAACCAGCTTGATCGTTTCCTGGCACCCCTGGGCATCCAGATCCACGTCACAAACCGCCACCACATTGGCCAATCCGGAATTTATGAACTGCCTTGCAATACCGGCTCCCTGGTTAGCTATTCCGATAAGGGCCATATTTACCTTTCGTCCTGTCCCCTGCACCGCCGCAGGCGGTATGATCTCAGGACGAACTACATTCGCTGACGCCTTTCCGCCAAGAACAACTCCCGTTGTTGCCAGGCCGGCCGTCTTTAAAAAATCAAGTCTTGATACTTTCAATGCCATGATACACTCATTTATTAATCTTAAAACAATTCAATTTTATTCAAGAATATTCCTCATGTATTCGATACATTTCGCAGTTTCCTTAGCTGCATCGGAGCCTTCAGGTATGCGGTACTCAAGCTCAATATCGACATTTATCGGCCATTTTTCCTTTTTCAGCAGTAACAGGATGTCCGCTATCGGCGTCTCTCCCTCGCCGAAAGGCATATTGGCATTTGCCGGTGTGCTTTTAGGGCCTGTCTTGTCCTTTATATGAATGCTTGGCATAACATGGTGATACTTTTCGATAATGGTGTTGGGATGGATTCCGGTGGCACCGAAGAAATGCCCTGCATCAAAATTGAGCCTGTTGGCGGGAGAATAAGCAAGGAATTTATCAAATGAGAAGCCAGGTTCTGCAGGCTGCGCGTGGTTATGAAAGATAGCCAGGCTGTTATGTTTCTCAGCGAACTTGCCCATGCGCTGACAGGCTTCCTCTCCAATTTCATCAGTTATACCGTAAGCCCCCAGGACTTTGGTTGCCCTGTAGGCATAATCTATCTCCTCATCGCTCCATGCGGCAGGTGCGAACTTGGCAATATGAACATTTATGCCGGCATTGTTGAACTTCCTGCGCATGTCTTCATATCTCGACATCGGAAGGGAAAGGCGCCACTGACGCTGGGCCTCCCTGACAGAATCAGCTGCTTTTTTTGCCTCAGCCCTCTCAGCTTCGGTTGCATCCGGACCAAGACGGGTCATCCTGGCGGCGGGAATACCGAGGTCCTCTTCAGCAACGCTTCTGAGCTCAATGGAATTAATGCCGGCCAGCAGCAGGTACTGTATCACATCGTCAACCTTCATCGACATACTGCGATAACTGTAGGTTGTACATCCAAGCTGTACTCCGCCGAACCTGGAATTTGGTTTTTTGGTCTGGGTGCCAATGGCAAACGAGTAATTTACCGGAAGCACAGTTGCTGCAGCTGCAGCAGCTGCAGTACCCAGAAATCTGCGTCTCGAAATGGATGATTTCTTCATATTGTCTGGTTTTAGGTCAAGGGTAATTGATTGGTTTTGAATTAAACATCTAATAAAGATACGGGTTTCAGCAAAGATTCCAAACTCTTTAACTACATTTAACAAATAGAGACCTTCAATATACCTGTTTGTTCATGAAATTAAAGATCCCGATCAATAATTGAGTAAGCAATGCATGGGAGAAACAAGGAATAGATATATCTTTATTGAGTTTTGTACTAAATAAACCTGACAGACTATAATTATGACCAGCCGCAGACATTTCATCAAGAGAACAGCACTGGGATCGGCCGGTGCTTTTTCATTACCACATCTTATACCTTCGTATTTAACCGGAAAAGCTTCACCTTCAGAGAGGATTAACGTTGCAGTGATTGGCCTGGGAAGACAGACTGTCAATCCCAATATACCGCAATTCCTGAAGTCGGACCATGCCCAGGTTGTCGCAGTGTGTGATGTGGATGCCTGGAGGCTGGAGAACGGAAGGAAACAGGTGAATGATTTCTACTCTGCACAGAAAGGTCTGACTTACAAAGGATGTGACGCCGTAAGCGATTATCGCGAACTCCTTCTCAGGAAGGATGTGGATGCAGTGATGATAGCCACTCCCGATCACTGGCATGTGCCAATGACTGTAGATGCTGCAAGGGCAGGCAAACATGTTTCCCTGGAAAAGCCGATATCAACCTGTATAGGACACGGACAGCGACTTGTGGAAGCGGTTAAGAAGCACAGGATAGTCACACGCAACGACAGCGAGTTCAGGCCATTGCCTGCATTCAGCAGGGCTGTTGAGATAGTCAGGAACGGCAGGATAGGCAGGATTGAGAGGATATTTGTTGCCGTGCCGGCTGAATTATCCGGTTCGGCACTTACACCTGAACCCACCATGCCCGTGCCTTCCGAACTTAATTACGATATGTGGCTGGGGCCGGCCTGGGAGGCACCCTATACAGAAAAGAGGGTACATGCCATTAAAGCATACGGACGTCCGGGATGGATGCGGGTCGACTCCTACTGCAACGGTATGATCTCCAACTGGGGCGCCCACCTGATGGGCATCGTCCAGTGGGGAAACAATTCAGAATACACTGGCCCGGTAAGCATTGAGGGAGAAGGGGAGTTCGACATGGGACTCTGGAACACCCTTAACAGGTTCGATATTAAGTACCGGTTCGCAAATGGAATAGAAGTGTTCTTTAAGATTGAGCGCCCATACGTCAGGTTTGAAGGGACAGGCGGATGGGTGGAAGTCGAATACCCCGATAAGATCTCTGCAAGCTCGCAGGAGATGATCAATACGCCACCGGGAAAGGGAGAGATCTCATTCCAGGATCTTCTCTCCGACAAGGAGGATTTCCTACTGGCAATCAAGGAGGGAAGAGAGACGATCGAACCGCTTGAGACCGCACACAGAACCATATCAATGTGCCAGCTTGGACTGATAGCCATAAAGACCGGCTCAAAACTGACATGGAAACCCGATACTGAAGAGATTGTCGGAGATAACGCAGCCTCGGCGATGCTGGATATTCCTATAAGGGAGAAGTATTTTGAATGGCGATAGATGATAGATGATAGATGATAGATGATAGGTGATGAGTCAAGGAGCGAAGCGACGCAGTTCCGCGGAGCGGAAGATGAGCGATGAGCGATGAGTAGTGAGTGATGAGAAAGAAACAGTAAAGGATAAACATATTTCAAATACAAAATAAAGGATGAGATGGCTTTAACAAGACGCACTTTTATAAGGACTACCGGGGCAGGGATTGTTGCTGCTGGTCTGCCGGTAATTGACAGCAGTCCGCTTCGGGCAGCCCCGGCAGGCACTGAGATGCCGTTCAGGCTGGCTATAGCCGGCTATACATTTGCAAAGATAAACCTCGACCAGTCGCTGGAGATGATGAAGAGGGTGGGTGTTAAATATCTGGGCGTAAAAGATTTTCATCTGCCACTCGACAGCTCACAGGAAGTGATCGATCAGGCCCTTGCAAAAATGAGATCCTTTGGAGTGGAGCCGTACGGAGTCGGCCCTATCTATATGCGCAGCCAGGAAGCAGTTGACCAGGCCTTCGACTATGCCCGCAGGGTGGGTGTCGCTCTTATGGTAGGAGTTCCTGACGTTCCCCTGCTCCCGTATGTTGAGAAAAAGGTCAAAGAATACAACATCCGGCTGGCAATACATAATCACGGACCCGATCTGCCTCTGTATCCAGGGGCCGGAGATGTATGGAAGGAAATAAAGGATCTCGACCCGCGAATCGGATTCTGCCTAGATATTGCCCACTCATTCAGGCTGGGCGAAGATCTTTTTGAAGACACGATGAAATACAGGGACAGGATCTTCGATTTCCATATCTGGGATGTCGACAAGCCGGAGAAGGCAGGCTGGTGCGTGGAGGCAGGGCGTGGGATGATTGACTTTCCGCGTTTCTTCAGACTATTGCGCGACATTAAATACAGCGGTACGTGCAGCCTGGAATACGGGAAGGATATGAATGATCCCCTGCCGGGTATAGCTGAATCAATCGGTTATTTCCGTGGTGTAATGGCAGGCCTGAATGGATAAAACAGGTATTTCAGGTATTCGCTGGGTAGTACTCGGCCTGCTTTTCGTTGCCACCACAATATTATACATCGACAGGTCGGCGCTGGGGATCCTGGCTCCGCACCTGCAGGGTGAGATAGGCTGGAACGAGGAACAGTACGGCATGATCAACAGTGCGTTCATGATCGCCTATGCCATCTGTTTTCTCTTCATGGGTACCATTATCGACAGGATAGGGACCAGGAAAGGTTATATCCTATCAATAGGAATATGGAGTATTGCCACACTGGCGCATACTTTCGCCCGAACATGGGTGGGATTCGCAGTTGCACGGTTTAACCTTGCGATCGGCCAGTCGGGAAATTTCCCGGCTGCGATAAAGGTTGTGGCCGAATGGTTCCCGAAAAAAGAGAGAGCTCTTGCAGTGGGGATCTTCAATGGCGGCTCAAATATGGGAACTATTCTCTCCCCGTTGATAATACCACCCCTGGTGCTCTCGCTCGGCAGCTGGAAGGCTGGTTTCCTCTGGACCTTCCCGCTTTCGCTGCTATGGATGATAATATGGTTCAGGTTTTACCGTCAGCCGGGATCCCACAGGCAGGTCTCGCCGGCGGAGCTTGAACATATCAACAGCGACAGCAGCGAAGAGGCCGGCAAGGCAAGTGTCGGATGGAAGGATATTCTGCCCCACCGGGGAGCATGGGCCATTGCCATTGCAAAGTTCATGGCCGATCCTATCTGGTGGTTCTATCTCTTCTGGGGAGCAAAGTTCCTTAATTCCAGGTTTGGGGTCAATCTGGCGGACATAGGGCTTCCGTTCTTTACCATATACCTGGTCTCATGGGGTTTGGGCATATTCCTTGGGTGGCTTTCATCAAAATTCCTCAAGATGGGCTTCGGAATAAACAAAGGGAGGAAACTGGGACTTCTTGCGTGCGGAATCTTCGCTATCCCGGTCATAATGGTCCCGCATACTGAAAACCTGTGGCTGGCTGTGGGGCTGATAGCCACCGCTGCCGGCGGACATTGCGGATGGTCAGCAAATGTATTCAGCCTGATGTCGGATATTTTTCCGAAGAGGGCCACTGCAACTGTTGCCGGATTCGGGGGGTTTTCAGGAGCTGCCGGAGGTGCACTGGCTGCATATGGTGTGGGAAGGATACTTCAGAATACCGGCGCTGACGGTTATGTTGTCCCTTTCGCGATAGCAGGATTCGGATACCTCATTGCATTGCTGATAATACACCTCCTGGTACCAAAGATCAATCCGGTTGAAATATAATATTAAGGTTGTATTAAAAATTATGTAGGGGCATTGCATGCAATGCCCCTACTATCTGTAAGCCTGTGTTTAAAGATAATTCTTTGCCTCAGAATCCTCCTAGTAGCCAGAATTCTGTGGAATTACTGCATCAATATTAAGGTCGATCTGGCTTAGAGGTATGGGCCAAAGTACATGATGGTTCTGAATATTCAAACCCGGGTTCTTGGGATTATCGTTCAACGCCCTGACCCTCTGTACCAGCAATCCGACCCTTCGCAGGGTGATATGCCTCCATTCCTCTCCATAGAGCTCCCTTGCACGTTCGTCGAGGATGTACTCAATTGTAACATCATCCTCGGTGACGGGAGTTGCCTGAGCTCTGTTTCTTACAAGGTTAATATCGGCAGCAGCCAGATCCTTCCTCCCAAGGCCAAGGTAAGCTTCGGCTCTCAGGAGTATAGTCTCAGCCAGACGTATTACATACACATCCTTATGGCTGTAGCCTCCTCCCGACTGGTTAGCCCGGTCGAAGTGGTTGCATGGTTCTGCGAACTTCATGAAGTAGGGGAATATATACTGGCAGGAGTCTCTCATGGCATCCCGCGTTCCTGCTGCATAGAAAGTAGCAAACTGGCTGAATTCAAGCTTCTGCTTATCCCAGATCGATGCGGGATTGTCATAGTAGAAGTCCCTTTTTATGCTATGCCTTGCATTCCGGATATCGGTATCCCAGTTGTCTGCCCATATATGGTGTGTTACATAGGTTGTAGGGCGAACCCAGGCAACCGGACGTCCAAGTGTATCTGAATAACCCGTATATACACCGTTTACAAATTCACCGCGGAATGCTTTTTTCCCATCAGGAGCATTTCCCCACCTGAAGTAAGCAGGACCCATTCCCCTTTCACCCTGCCAGTCACCGCCACCGGTAACGAGCGGCTCAAACTGAACTGACCAGATGTTTTCGGTATTTTCCGAGAGATTCTGGTTCCCGTACCTGAAGAGGTCATAGTAAGCGTCGCCTGTACCAAAAACATCGATTTGTGCGCCAAAGCGGTTTGTCATAAGTGCATAGCCCGCCCCGGTTATTACCGATGTTGCTGCATCAACTGCCGGCTGGTATTTGCCCTGCTCAAGATAGATCTCGCTGAGTACTGTGAGAGCAGCAGCTTTCGTAATTCTGCCAGGGGCTTCTTCCTGCATACGGCCAGGAAGATTGGCACCCGCGAAGATCAGGTCATCCTCTATTTGCTTGTAAACATCGGCTTTCGGAGCTCTTACAAAGTCTGTCTTGGCCGACTTGATAACCTCGGTTACAAGGGGTACATCTCCAAAATATGAAACGAGAATCCTGTAAGCATATGCCCTGAAAAACATTGCTTCGGCTTTGAATGCATTCTTCTGGGCTTCGCTCTGCCACATTGCAGGATCAGAGTTGTCAATCCTGTCAATGAGCACATTGGCTCTCTGGATCTGCTCATAATTCCTGGTCCAGTATTGAAGCACATAGCCAGAGGCCGGAATAAGGTAATTAACATAATTACACAGGAATCTTGTGCTGTTGGGGTCCTCACCATGGAAGGCCACGTCGGTACCGACGCCTCTCCACATACTTCCCTGATCCTGATCGCCCCAGAACCAGTAGTTACGGAAAGTCCAGTGCAGTCCGGTAATACCCTGCCTGACACCTGCTACCGTGGTATAGGCATTCTCAGGGGCCAGAAAATCGAGAGGCACCTCATCAAGAACACTTTCATCGCATGATGAAAACACCAGAAGCAGAGTACCCGCTATCAGGAGAACCTTTTTACTGATAAAATCAAAATATTTTTTCATTGTCATAATTTTTTAATTAAATTCTTCTCTTGCGGATATAGTTAGAATGTAAGTCTGAACCCTGCAGTAATATTCCTCATCAGGGGGTTGTTGCTGGTGCCTGTTTCAGGATCCCAGCCTGACCATTGTGTCCAGACGTATGGGTTCTTGCTTGCTACATAAATCTGAGCAGCCTGTACTTTCAGGAAGTTCAGTGCTGCCGGCCCAAGCCGGTAGTTAAGCGATACATCCTGCAATCTTACAAAACTCCTGCTTTCGTAAATCCCACTCGAAACAGCAGGTGAATTGTACACACCGGTGGCGTTGTTGACACCATTGTCGGGCGTCCAGTAAGGACGTACTGCAGAAGCATTTATTCTCAGCACGTTGTCGGAACGGAAATCAACATTGACGACAGATGCATTGTTTTCCATGAAGTACTTCTTACCTCCCTGAACGGCATTTACAAAGAATGAGAAGGTGAAGTTCTTGTAGGTGAAGGAGTTGTTAATACTAAAGCGGTGACTTGGTGTGCGGTATCCTATGATCTTCCTGTCGTTGTTGGGCTCAATAACTCCGTCGTCATTCTGATCAACATATTTATATTGTCCAGGGAACCAGTTATTGTATGTCTGACCTGCATACAGCTCGGCTTCCGTCCAGAGCCCACCGGCCATTTCGTAGTCATAAATTGCAGTTATGGGATGTCCAACAAACCACGAGTTACCTATATCCCTGTCATTCTCATCACCATAAAGCTTGGAGATCTTGTCCCTGTTGATAAAGAATACGAAGTCTGTCTGCCAGCCAAGCTGACCGGTAAGGTTTATGGTTTTCAATTCAAGCTCAAGACCTTTGTTTTCGATGGCTCCGATATTGGTCCATACGCTGGCATAACCAGACGTCGGAGGCAGAGCCCTGCTTACAAGTACATCGGTTGTGGTGGCCTTGTAAAGATCAACCGATCCTGATATTCTCCTGCTGAAAAGTCCGAAGTCTATCCCGACATTGAATGATGAAGTTGCTTCCCAGCTGAGCCCGGCATTTCCGAGGGTGCTCGGATAAACACCTATAAAGGTACCAGGACCGTAAACATATGGCTGGGCAGTCATTCTCGAGAAGCTTGAGTAGCGCCCAATCCCCTGGTTGCCATTCTTACCGTAGGATGTTCTGAGTTTAAGATAGAGCCATCTTACATCCCTGAGGAATGATTCGTCGGAGGCTACCCATCCAACCGACACGGACGGGAAGGTGGCAAACTTATTCGCTGCACCAAATCCCGAAAAACCGTCGCGGCGGACAGTGGCAGTAAGTAGATAGCGGCTCTTGAATGAGTAGTTCGCACGTGCCATATATGACAGACTGTTCTCTTCCCATGCCGATGTTGCGACTGAAGCAAGAGTACCGAGGCCCATATTGTTATAACCCAGCACCTCATTGTCGAATCCGGTTGAGGTTAGTGTTGAAGCCTGTGCATTACGGCTCTCACGGCTGTAGAGAAGTGTTGCATTGATCTGGTGATCGCCGAAATTCCTCAGATAGGTTATGATATTGTTGAAGATCCAGTTCCGTTCCTCGGAAGGGTTCTTAACCGCCTGTCCCTTATTGGCAACACCAGCGGGTACGGTAACAGGATAAAAAGTGAAATTGTTCCTGTTTGAGTATGTATTTGAGTAGTTGAACTCATAGGTCAATCCTTTTACCCATGGTACAGTGATCTTTGCATTTCCTACGAGAAAGAGGTTATTCCTTATATCCTTATTATTTATAAAGAGATAAACAAGAGGATACGTCATATAGACCTCACCGGTAAGATACATGTCGTAATCGGGCTGGCCTATTTTGTTATTGGCCAGCGGACTGCACGACCTAGCGTTGCCAAGGCTTGCTTCAATTCCTGAATAATCCCTGTATGAATAGGAAGATATCAGACCCACAGTAAGCCAGTCGGTTACTTTGCTTTCAAGGTTGGTGTGAAGTGTTATCCTGCTGAACGCATCATTGAGCTGGATCCCTTCTTCATTGGTATATGATCCTGAGAAGTAGTAACTCGATCTTGCAGATTTGCCGGAAACATTAAGGTTATAGTTCTGGATGGGCGCAACCTGAAGCACTTCCTTAACCCAGTCTATTTCATTGCCTGCAAGATAATTATCCCTCTCCTCCTGGGTCCTGAGCCTTGCAGCAACAACCTCACGGTTAGTGACATCCGGCCTTACAGGCTTCCCTGCAGCACTGGTTGGTTTGGTCCTGTACCATGCATACAAATCCTGCTGGTAATAATAATCCGTAAGCCTTATTGCATACTCCTCGGCATTCATTACCCTCATGGGGTTGTTGGTCATATCCTGGTAACCGTAGTACATATTGAAAGAGATTACAGGTTTTTCTGACAGCCCCTTCTTTGTGGTAATAATAATAACACCGTTGGCAGATCTCGACCCGTAAACAGCAGCGGCGCTCGCATCCTTAAGGATGTCGATCGACTCCACATCGTTGATATTGATGTCGGTAATTGCACCGTTGTAAATGATGCCGTCGCGTATGATCAGGGGCCGGTCGCTTGCCGACAGTGATGTACGCCCGCGGATCTCAAGACTGGGTTCATTTCCGGCAAGCCCTCCTGCCAGAACATTGACACCTGCAGTAGCTCCCGAGAGGGCCTGTGAAAGGTTGACGTTTGCCAGGGTTGCCTTCTGGTCAAGTGTAACCCTT
>CAYRQY010000043.1:0-13662 GCA_964426435.1 uncultured Rikenellaceae bacterium
GCAATCGAAGCCCAGGAAAGATACCTGAAACAGTTTGTTAATCATGTAAATCCATATACCGGGAAGGCGTATAAGAATGATCCGATGATAACCGGGTTTGAGATTTGCAACGAACCGGGCCATTCACGACCCGCTGAAACGACTGCCTTTGTAAAAAGGATGATCAGGGCAGTAAAATCGACCGGGTGCACAAAGCCCACCTTCTATAATGTTACCCAGAGTATCAACCTCCTTGAGGATTTTATAAAGGGGGGCACAGATGGTGTCACCTTTCAGTGGTATCCGGCCGGACTTGTTGCCGGAAGGGAGATAAAGGGAACCTACCTGCCGCATGTGGACAATTATTATATGCCTTTCAGGAACGAAAAGTATTTCACTTCACAGGCAAGACTTGTTTATGAATTTGATGCAGCCGATGTCGGAAGATCCTATCTGTATCCTCCAATGGCTATTTCGTTCAAGGAGGCAGGAATGCAGTGGGTGACTATGTTCTCATACGATCCGGTTGCGATGGCTTCAGCCAACACCGAGTACCAGACACATTTTCTGAACCTGGCCTATTCCCCGCAGAAGGCTATAGGATATATGATTGCAGGTGAACTTTTCAGAAACCCTCAGTTTAAGAGAGACAGGCAAAATGAAACTGTGCCGTTTGAGATGGATGGTGTGAGAATAAGCTATACCGACGATCTGGCTGAGATTGTAACGAAGGAGCTGTTTTACCATACAAATAATACTTCAACACTGCCATCTGATATATCAACTCTCACAAAGATAGCAGGTTACGGATCCTCGACGCTTGTACAGTACAATGGCTGCGGCGCCTGGTTCCTCGATAAGATTCAGGATGGAGTATGGAGGATGGAGGTGATGCCAGATGCCATTTGGGTGCGCGACCCATTCTCCAGAGCCACACCGCGGATAGAAAATGTTGTTATCAAATGGAACACCAATGAAATGAAGATTGATCTTCCTGACCTGGGCAAAGAATATAGCATCAAAGGAGTAAATGAGGGTAATAACCTGATTGCCACGGCAAATAATGGCGCTCTGTCAATATCTCCCGGAACATATATCTTATCAGCCGGCCAGATACCGGCAGATATTGGCAAATTAAAAACTGGGGCTATGGTTGTGAATGAGTTTTATGCGCCACCCGAAACAAACAGCAATTTCTGTTTTCTTCACGATGCTCCGATCCAGGTTGCAGAGGGGCAGCCGGTGGAGGTGAAAGTAACCGTTGTCACTCCCGGCGAACCATTTGAGAAACTCACACTACTGCCTTCCCTGTTCGGGCCAAGGGGGCGGGGTGGTTTCAGACCTGTTCAGATACCCATGGAGAAAATGAATTCATACAGGTACAGGGCAGTAATTCCGGATTCACTTGTCAGGCCCGGTGTGCTCAACTATACCATTCTTGCAGAATCAGGATCGGGCAAGATCACCGTATGGCCCGGCGGGGTGGAAGGTACTCCCGCAGGCTGGGATTATTACAATCCGGAAACCTATTCTGTAAGAGTTATACCTGCCGGAGGAGAGGTTTTGCTTTTTTCAGCCGAAACGTTGGGAGAGACAAACACATTTACAGGCAATCCTGGACTGAGAAGCAGCGTGCTGTTGTCCGGTGTGCCCGGAAAGACCACCCAGCAGTTTACCCTTGCCGCGGGTCCGGGTCCTCAGGCCAGACCTAATACATCTGGGGTGATTTATGCAATGCAGAACTTCGTTGGCGACAATATTAAAGGCATTTCAGGGCAAACGGGAAAATATGCACAGATTATTATTAACGGGAAAGCAACCGGGAAACCTGTTAAAGTCAGGGTTTCACTTGTCGATAATAAAGGAAACGCATTTGGCGCTGATGCCCTTCTTACACGGGGTGATGACTTTCAGGTAATAAAACTGGGCAGCCTGAAAAAATGCCCGATGATACTTTTGCCGCGACCATATCCCGGTTTTCTTCCTTTATGGTACGAAGGGAAAGACAGCACCTTCTCCCTTGCCGATGTTGAAAGACTGCAACTGATCGTTCCTGTCGAAGGAAATGAAGAACTGGAAGGATTTGAACTCAGCTCCATAACCCTTGAATAGCAATGTCAACTTAATCCAGTACCCAGGACCTAGCACCCAGAACCCAGTACCGAGTACCCAGTACCCAGTACCCAGTACCCAGTACCCAGTACCCAGTACCCGATTTATAAATCAAAACGCCGCATCATATGAAACACATAGTTCCCCTAATCTTCATCCTGACAGCCGGTTGCGTGTCAAAAAACATACCGGTTCCGGACAGGATCTCCCTGGCGGGAGAATGGCAGTTCAGGATCGATTCCCTCGATCAGGGCATCGGAATGGAATGGTATAATGTCTCATTCGATGAGACGGTAGAGCTCCCGGGTTCGATGGCCGAAAACGGGAAAGGCTTTGAGGTGACAGTTAACACCGACTGGACAGGCGACATCATTGACAAATCCTATTTCACCGATCCGAAATATGAGATCTATCGTCAGCCGGGCAATATCAAGATCCCCTTCTGGCTCAAGCCGGTTAAATACTATAAGGGAGTGGCCTGGTACAACAGGGAGATTGATCTGCCTGCGGAGTGGGAGGGACAGAGGATTGTGCTTTTCCTTGAAAGATGCCACTGGGAATCAACGCTATTTGTAAATGGCATTCATGCAGGCAGGGAAAACAGCCTGGCCGTACCACACGAGTTTGACATAACCGGACAGGTGAAACCCGGGAAAAACCTTATATCGGTAAGGATCGATAACAGAGTAATCATTCCGGTCGGGGTAAATTCCCACAGCATCAGCGACCATACACAATCGAACTGGAATGGTATTACAGGAGAACTGAGTCTGAAGGTTGCGCCAAAAGTCTATATCAACGATGTAAAGGTATTTCCCGATATTCAGAAGAAGACAGCAAAAGTGGTTGTCAGTATAAAGAATCCGCAGAATATTGATTTTAAGGGCCGGCTCGATTTCGTGGCTCAGAATTTCTTTCCTTCAGAGAAACGCAAATTGCCGCTGAAAAAGGTCAATGTTGTCACCGGATCTGATGAACAGCAGATAATACTGAACTACAAAATCCATAATCCGCAGTTATGGAGCGAATTCACACCCAACCTGTACAGGATGACAGTCGGGCTGAAAGAGTCAGGCAATGGTTTAATTGATAGCAGATCAGTTGATTTCGGGATGAGAGAATTCATAACGGATGGTACCAGGTTTAAGGTCAATGGCAACACGGTTTTTCTCAGGGGTACGACCGAGTGCTGTATTTTTCCGTTGACAGGCTACGCGCCAGCTGACTACGGATCATGGGAAAAAGTCCTGAAAGCATGCAGGGATCATGGACTGAATCATGTAAGGTTTCACTCCTTCTGCCCGCCCGAAGCGGCCTTTCAGGCAGCCGACAGGCTCGGTATCTATTTTCATGTCGAGTGCGGCTCATGGGCCAACCAGGGGAGTACCATAGGCGACGGAGGAGCGCTCGACCGGTGGATATACAACGAAGGAGACAGGATTATTAAAGCATACGGCAACCACCCGTCGTTTTGCATGCTGGCATACGGCAACGAGCCGTCAGGACGCAATCACAGGGAATATCTCGGTAAACTTCTTACATACTGGATTTCGGTCGATGACCGCAGGGTTTATACATCGGCTGCCGGTTGGCCGATAATACCCGAAAATGATTACCACGTTCCCTCCGAGCCGAGGATCCAGCGCTGGGGGGAAGGGCTTAAAAGTGTCATAAACGGAACTCCCCCTCAAACGATGTTCGATTACCGCGATTTTGTTTCAAAATATGATGTGCCGGTAGTCAGTCACGAAATAGGGCAATGGTGTGTTTATCCGGGTTTCAGGGAAATGAGTAAATATACCGGAGTTCTGAAGCCGGCAAACTTTGAGATTTTCAGGGAGACACTTGAAAAGAATCATATGGGAGACCAGGCGGATCTTTTCCAGATGGCATCGGGGAAGCTTCAGGCGCTTTGCTATAAGGCAGATATTGAAGCAGCGCTGCGAACACCGGGATTTGCGGGATTCCAGCTTCTTCAGCTTCACGATTTCCCGGGTCAGGGGACGGCGCTTGTCGGAGTGCTTGATCCATTTTTCGAAGAGAAAGGATACATAACCCCTGAAGAATTCAGGATGTTCTGTAACGAAACAGTACCCCTGGCACGAATTGGAAAAATGACTTTAACAAATGACGAGACCTTCAGTGCAGACATCGAGATAGCCCATTTCGGGGCTGAGGCTATGAAGAATGCAAATATTCTTTGCGAGGTTAAGGGTATGGATAACAGGGTGATTTACAGCGAATCCTTCGCAAAAGACCTGATTGAGAACAATAACTGCATCCCGGTGGGATCGGTATCGGTTAACCTGTCGGGGATCGGCAGGGCAGAGAAGCTCAGTCTTGAGGTATCAGTCGCAAACACATCATTCAGAAACAGATGGGAATTCTGGGTGTATCCGTCAGGTATTAAGCCTGTTGAAGGAGATGTATA
Organism: uncultured Rikenellaceae bacterium; assembly: GCA_964426435.1. Taxonomy (GTDB): domain Bacteria; phylum Bacteroidota; class Bacteroidia; order Bacteroidales; family VadinHA17; genus LD21. Next base: position 4,523 of record CAYRQY010000043.1, read on the forward strand.
CGTAACGGATGTTCCCGACAGCCGGGCGGCAGATGTCCTCAGTAATGGGGGAAGGGTGCTGCTTCTTACATACGGTAAGGCGGGAAAAGATAAAGGCGAACAGGTGGCTATCGGATTTTCAAGCATTTTCTGGAACACTGCCTGGACAAATAACCAGGCTCCCCATACCCTGGGTATACTGTGCGATCCGAAGCATCCCCTCTTCAGCGACTTCCCGACCGAGTTTCACAGTAACTGGCAATGGTGGGATCCTGTAACTCATTCACAGGCAATGATAATTGACGATCTGCCTGCAGAATTACGCCCTCTGATTCAACCGATAGACACCTGGTTCGAGAACCGCCGCCTGGCGCTGGCTTTCGAGGTCAGGGCAGGTAACGGCAAACTGCTGGTTTGCAGTATTAATATGAAAGATGACCTTGATCAGCGACCGGCCACAAAACAGCTTCTTGCCTCACTGCTGAACTATATGAACAGTAATTCGTTCGATCCGGTTATATCTGTTGACCTGGGTCATGTCAGGAACCTGCTGAAAAGATAAGACTGTTTTTTTTGGTTATTTTTTTTTTTTTTTTTCGGAAATTGGTCTCATAAAAAACAGATTATGAATAAAACGATAAATTTCAGGATACTGTTTGTTATAACAATATTCTCTTTTTTGCTTACAAATTGTGAAAAAGAGAGAGGTCTTCCCAGAGACGGTGACGGCAATGTGTATAACACGATTCGCATTGGCACTCAGACCAGTCCAGACCACTGTTAAACGTTGATTGGTTGATGTTAAAATGAAATTACCAGTTGAACAGATTAAGAACTATAAAATTTATTCTCCTGGAACCTATATAATTAGAAGCGCATTTTTGAAAAATTATGGATTCAAATTAGTCTGATATGCATAAACTGAGATTGTTTTTTATAGTACTGGCTATAATCTTTTTAGCCCAGAGTTGCGAGAAAGAAAAGAAAAAATCGGGATTACCCGCTGACGGTGATGGAAATACCTATGATACTTTGGTTTTTGGTACACAAGTATGGTTGACCGAAAATCTCAAAACTACAAAATATAACGATGGAACTCCAATCCCGCTTGCGGAAGAAAATGAAAGTTGGGCCAGTTCGGGTCGTGGAACCTATTGCTGGTATCAGAATAACCCAGGTTATAAGGATGCCTATGGTGCAATTTATAATTGGTATGCGGCACAACTTAGTAAAGATATTTGTCCTGTTGGTTATCATGTCCCAACAAAAGCAGAATGGGAAACTCTGATTGACTTTTTCAATAATTCGCCGGGTGATGTTGAGGTTAATTTTAAAGCTGTAGGTACTGGTCGGAGAGCATGGAATGGTTCTTTTTACTATAGCTATTATGGAGCCTGGTGGATATATGAACCGGGCGATTATTGTCTTACCAGTGGTGGGTGGGATATTTCCAGGATGCCTAAAAACGCAGGATTTTCAATTCGTTGTATTAAGAACAAATAATTAAAGATAAGCACTTTAAAAGGAATCAGCAGGTAATAATGGATGCTGATAGAAAATTAAAGTATTTAAGACAATCAGATATCAAATTATCATCCGGACTTGAATAAACAGGATTTCTGCTTTTTATCATCTTTTCCATTGCGGGTTTGAAGAATTCAATATATTTATCCGGATCGGGTAATAAGCCCGGATTTAATTATGATAAAAAAGCAATTGTTTTTCTGTTTCCTGGTAATTGTTTTACCGGATTTTGCTTATGGACAGGTTATTCAGTGGAGAGGTCCGGACCGTAACGGCATATATTCAGAGACCGGACTATTGAAGAAGTGGCCGGCAAATGGCCCTGACCTTCTCTGGTCTTTTGAAGGACTCGGCTCCGGGCACGGGAGCGTCGGTATCGGAAAGGATAAATTATTTATTCTCGGCCTTACAGGTAAGGAAGGGATACTTTATGCCTTCGACTTCTCAGGTAAACTGCTCTGGGAAAGGAATTATGGACCGGAGTGGGATGTAAATTACAACGGTCCCCGCTCAACGCTGGTTGTCATTGATAACCGGGTATATTTCGAGTCAGGCCACGGCACGGTTTACTGTTACAGCGCAGATAAGGGCGAGAAGCTCTGGTCGGTGGATCTGATGAAGAGATTCGATGCAGCAAACATTGAATGGGGTATGGCAGAATCGCTGCTCATCTCAGGCGATATTCTTTATTGCACCCCAGGAGGTAAAGTGCATAATGTTGCTGCCCTTAACCGATTTACCGGAGAAACTGTCTGGACAAGCCCGGGTAACGGGCAACCTGCTGCCTATTGTTCACCTGTACTGGTGAGGCATAATAAGACAAACCTCCTGGTTACGATGACATCCGAATCTGTAATTGGCATAGATGCCCTTACCGGCCAGTTTTACTGGCAGGTGCCCCAGTTCCAGAGGAATAAGATACATGCCAACACGCCGGTTTATGCAAACGGGATGATCTTTTGTTCAAGCGAGGATGATAAGAACGATTCGGGCCTTCTTGCACTGAAGCTTTCAAATGACGGGAAGAGTGTGACGGTTGCGTGGAGGAACGGTGAGTTAAAAAATCTTATGGGGGGTATCATTGTGACCGGTGGACATATTTACGGTTCTGTGTATCGAAGGGGTCTATGGTCATGTGTGAGCATTGAGGATGGCCGGACCCTTTATTCAAGCCGCACTCTGGGCGACGGCAATATAGTAATGGCTGATGGCTTGTTTTACTGCTACAGCGAAAAGGGTGAGATGGCGCTGGTTTCAGCCACACCTTCCTCCTTCGATGTTATCAGCAGGTTCCAGGTTACAATGGGAACCGATCCTCACTGGTCTCATCCGGTGATCTGGCAGGGCAGGATGTATCTCCGGCGGGGCGATGCCCTGATGGTATACAATCTTAAAGCCAGGTAAAGGTTCTTTTGCTTAGTGACCTTCATGTTTTACTCAATGTACCTTTGTGGTCCTCTGTGTTCTTCCTCTGTGGCCCTCTGTGTTCTTCCTCTGTGGTTCTCAGTGTAACTAAAATCTTTTATTTATCTTTGGATTAGTTTAATACCAGTACTATGGATTCCTGTACGAGTTGAGATCCCTTCTCCGGCCATAACTATTAACCACCAAATAACCAGTCACATGAGGACAAAAAATTTCAGGATCATTTTATGCGGTGTCATAATTATTTCCACAGCTTTTACAGGCTGCCGCAAATGGAGTGAAACAGGAACAGGCTCTGTCAGAACAGTATTCAACGAAGGAGGTCAGACCCTCGGATATGATACTGCTTCCGGTGTTAAGATCATAACCAGTAAAGGACTTGCATTCAAGGACCTGAATAAGAATGGTCTCCTCGATAAGTATGAAGACTGGCGCCTGACGGCAGATGAGAGAGCCGCGGACCTGGCATCAAAACTAAGCATCGAACAGATTGCCGGACTGATGCTGTACAGTGCCCACCAGGCAATACCAGCGGGCGGAACACGCTTCGGGGCAGCCACCTATAATGGCAAATCATTTAAGGAGAGCGGTGCGAAATCCTCTGACCTGAGCGATCAGCAGATCAGGTTCCTTGTTGAGGACAACCTTCGTCATGTTCTGATTACCACCGTTGAGAGTCCGGCTGTGGCTGCCGAATGGAACAATAAGGTTCAGGCTCTGTGCGAAGGCATCGGTTTCGGGATCCCGGCAAACAACAGCTCCGATCCCAGGCACCGTGCCCAGTCGGATGCAGAGTATAATGTCGGCTCAGCCGGCCAGTTGTCGATGTGGCCCGGTTCGCTAGGCATGGCAGCTTCCTTTGATCCCGCTGTGGTGAAACAGTTTGGCGACATTGCATCGCAGGAATATCGTGCTTTGGGCATTGCCACGGCTCTCTCGCCCCAGATCGATATGGCTACGGAGCCCCGATGGAGCAGGGTCAGCGGCACCTTCGGGGAGAGCCCTCGCCTATCGGCCGATATGGCCCGTGCCTATGTTGACGGATTCCAGACCTCTGAAGGAGATGAAATGATAAGCGGCGGATGGGGTTACCACAGCGTGAATGCAATGATGAAGCACTGGCCCGGAGGCGGCTCGGGTGAAGCAGGACGTGATGCACATTACGCTTTCGGAAAATATGCAGTATATCCCGGAAATAATTTCCCGGAACTCCTGGTGCCATTCCTCGAAGGAGCCATGAATCTTGAAGGACCTACAAAAATGGCATCGGCAGTTATGCCTTATTATACAATATCATACGAGATCGACCAGACTTATAATGAGAATGTTGGCAATGCATACAGCAAATACATTATTAACGATCTTCTTCGCAATAAATACGGTTATGATGGCGTAGCCTGTACCGACTGGGGTGTGACAAGGAGTGCGACCGCCGTTGACGGCTTCGGATCGGCCAGCTGGGGGACAGAACACCTTACTGAGGCTGAGAGACATTATAAGATCATTATGGCAGGTGTTGACCAGTTCGGGGGCAATAATGTGGCCGGTCCGGTTATCGAAGCCTATAATATGGGAGTAAAGGAGCACGGTGAGGAGTTCATGCGTGCCCGCATGGAGCAGTCAGCTGTAAGACTCCTGAAGAACATATTCAGGGTTGGTCTTTTCGAGAATCCGTATCTTGATGTCGAGGAAACAAAAGCCATTGCAGGAAATCCCGAATTCATGAAAGCCGGGTATGAAGCACAGCTGAAATCTGTTGTGCTGCTGAAGAACCGGAATAAAGCATTGCCTTTACAGAAGAACCTAACCGTTTACATTCCAAAACGTGTCCGTTCGGCCGGTGGAGGATTCTTTGGAGGTCCGGTTTCCGAAACCCTCTCTTACCCTGTCAATATAGAACTGGTTAAGAAGTACTTCAATGTCACTGACGATCCTTCCAAAGCTGATTTTGCGCTGGTTGTAATTGCAAGCCCGAATGCAGGGAGCGGCTACGACAGGAGCGATGCGCAGAAAGGCGGAACGGGATATGTGCCAATCAGCCTTCAGTACGGACCATACCGGGCTGCCGACGCACGAGATCCGAGTCTAGCAGGAGGCGACCCTCTGGAGAGTTTCACGAACAGGAGCTTCAGGGGAAAAACAGTTACGACTTCAAATGCGGCTGATCTTAAGCTGGTCCTGGATACCAGAAGGGCAATGAAGGGGAAGCCGGTAATAGTATCGTTGAATATATCCAAGCCAATGGTTTTCAGCGAGTTTGAGAAAGAAGCTGATGCTATCGTGGCAACATTTGACATTCAGGACCAGGCACTGCTCGACATACTGACAGGAGTTGCAGAACCATCCGGACTGCTCCCCCTGCAGATGCCTGCGAACATGAGAACGGTTGAATTGCAGAAAGAGGACGCTCCCTTCGACATGGAATGCCATGTGGATTCCGAAGGGAATACTTATGATTTCGGCTTCGGCCTCAACTGGAGCGGAGTGATAACAGATTCAAGAGTTCAGAAATACAGGAAATAAGCCATACCATGAAAACAGACTACACAAGGAGGAGATTCATTAAAAGCACTATAGGTGCCGGGATAGCAATTACCGGTACAAGACTTGCTTTCTCTGGTCCTCATGATTCAGAAAAAAATGAGGGGCCGGAAAACCAATATGATTCCAAAGGTCTGCCATTCACGCTCCTCGGGAAAACAGGCGTGGTAATCCCGAGAATGGCCATAGGCCTGGGCAGTAGGTTCCTTACCATCGCAACACTCGATGAGGCTGTTGAGATGTGTAATTATGCCCTGGATAACGGATTATATTACTGGGATACGGCACATAGCTATGTAAACACAGCCACCGGTGCTGTAAGTGAAGAGAGGCTGGGACATATCATCAGGCATCGCCGCAAGGAGGTATTCCTTTCGACCAAAATTGCTGCCCGTGAAACAGATCAGGCTAAAGCCGAGCTTGAGCTGAGCCTGAAGAGGCTCCAGACCGATCATGTCGATATGCTGAAAATCCACGCTGTTGAATCACAGGAAGATGTCAACACTATTTGCAGGAAAGGAGGTGTTCTCGATCTTATTTCGAAGATGAAGGAAGAAGGAGTTACGCGCTTCATTGGATTCTCAGGGCACGGGAATGCGGAGGCTTTAAAAGCCATGGTTGATACCGGCAGGTTTGACAGCATGCTCTTTGCCATGAACCATTATGAAAATTACAGAAGCGACAGGCAGGCATTAGTAATTCCTGCAGCTTTGAAGCAGGGCATGGGGATAATGCTGATGAAAGCCATTAGGCCGAAAGAGACAATTGAAGGGATCAGCGCCCCGGAGCTTGTACGGTTTGCACTTTCACTTGAAGGCCCGAGCGGTGTTGCGGTGGGGATGGACAGCAGGAAAGTCGTTGATTCAAATCTTGAGATCCTTCGGAATTTCAAGCCAATGAACTCAGAAGAAAAGAAAAGATACGCAATGATGCTCTCTCCTTATTTCAGGCACGAGAACCTCGACTGGATGCGTACTGGTTATCGCGACGGTCACTGGGCATGACCGATTTTGCCAACCCTTTTCATGATTTTCGGTCCATTGCTAAACTTAGGTTAATAGATTGTTGTTTTCTCCTAATGCCTATCGCCTATCATCTATCATCTATCGCCTATCATCTATCATCTATCGCCTATCTCCTATCGCCTATCATCTATCATCTATCGCCTAACGTCAATAAACCTTTTCCCTGAATCTTCCCAGATGCTCCGCCGTCTCCCTCACCAGCCTCTGAACCTGCAATCCGTGTTCAATGTCCGGTATGACAGGATCCTCTGGGCTCCCCGTAAGGAACACGTAATGAGCGTGAATCATCGTCCTGTGCCAGCCTGCCGGGACATGTATGCTAGGAAAGGTAGTATATGGGCGGTAATCACTGCCGGTCATCTGCCTGGTCCATTTTCCTGACTCCTCGGTGAAGTACTCGAAATATTCAGGGGAAGTTGAAAAATAGCGGAGGGCGCCTTTCTCTGCAAAAAACTCAAACGAAAGATAATCGCCCGTACCCGAGCTGATGCGGCTCGATGAGAGAGTTCCGGCAGCATGACTGACCTCATCAAAGAGTGAGATCTGGCTGAAGAGATCCGATCCGGCCGGTACATCATCAAACTCTCCGGCCTGCAGGGCACTCGTTATATGGACCTTGTTACCCATAAAGGCCAGCAGGAAACTTATGGCGTGAGAGCCAAGATCAGCCATCGCTCCTCCGTCGGGAGCCGGTGTGAGACGCGTTACCCTCTTCTTTCTGTATTCGGGTTTGAGATAATCGCTATGGTAATACTTAAGGTCAAAATGCACCGGTCTGCCCAGCCTGCCTGACTTCCACAATATCAGAGCTTCCCTTACCGCCGCGGTAAACACGTACTGAAACCCGACCTGGAATTGAACAGAAGGATTCGATTCGACAAGTGCCCTCATTGCGACTTCTTCTTCCGGAGTCGAACAGACCGGTTTTTCAAGATAGACCCGTTTTATTGCCTTCATTCCGAGCACCCTTTTAAAATGTTCGAAATGAACGTTATTGGGTCCGAGAATATAGACGGTGTTTATATCAGGATCAGATACAAATTGGTCAATATCGCAGGCCCTCGAAAATCCGTAACGTTTTGCGAAGGATTCCCTGCTTGTCGGTGTGGCAGAGCATACAGCCGACAGCTCTGTTTCAGGAACATCGTTGTAATAGTACTTCAGTGAATTCAGCGAAAAGATGTGGGAACGGGCAATGCCTCCCGCACCTATAAATCCGGCTATGATCTTTTCTTTTCCCATATGATTCTTGTAGAAGCCTCCTGTTAGTAATTAAGTTTGCATAAATATAAGCTTAAAAGACAAAAGGTTTAAGGCATTACCAAAAAAATCAATATCACGAAAAAGTAATTGCTGTAAATTACCTTACTTGTAACTAATCACAGTGTCTGGAGTTTGGAGTGCCTGGAGTGCCTGGAGTTAATAGAAATAGGATGAACCTTACTTTTATCTTTTTACTTTTGTCTTTTATCTTTTGCATGAATAATGCAGTTTAAGCGATTTGCCCTAAAAGAGAAACAAGATGGTAAAGAGAAGTTTTTTGATTTTTGCATTGATAATGAGTATTATGGAAGGAGAAACAGTTACTGCCCAGGAGGGAAGCAGGCCGCGTGCCCGTGAAACAGGTATTGAAATTGGAGAATTATCTCCCGGCAGGCTGAATGCCATAACCGATGTTGAAGGAGTGAGGGTCGGGCATAAAACACTGATTGAGGGAATAGCTGTAAGAACGGGTGTTACGGTTATTTTACCGCATGGGGATAATATGTTCATGGAGAAGGTCCCGGCGGCAATTTATGTCGGAAACGGATTCGGGAAGCTCGCCGGATCAACGCAGGTTGAGGAGCTGGGCAATATCGAAACACCCATTGCACTGACTAACACCTTAAGTGTGCCGGTTGCTGTTTCGGCACTTATCCGGTACACGCTCAGCAGGCCCGGTAATATCCTTGTGACATCGGTTAATGCTGTGGTGGGAGAAACAAACGATAGCTGGCTGAATGATGTCAGGGGGATGCATGTGACGGAAGCAGATGTGCTGGCCGCCATTGAGGCTGCCGTATCCGGACCGGTTGAGGAGGGAAGTGTTGGCGCCGGCACAGGAACCATGTGTTTTGGGTATAAAGGCGGCATCGGGACCTCCTCGAGGGTAATCCCTGAGAAATCCGGAGGCTACACGGTGGGTGTTCTGGTCCAGACCAATTTTGGCGGCGACCTGATCATCAACGGCGCCCCGGTGGGTCGCGAGCTGGCTGGTCCATCATCAGGCGGGCAGCCTGAAACAGCCAAAGGAGATGGATCGTGCATGATTGTGGTTGCAACAGATGCGCCACTATCACCGCATAATCTGCAGCGGCTGGCAAAGCGTGCGATCCTGGGACTGGGCAGGACAGGTTCATACATGAGCAATGGTTCGGGCGATTATGTGATCGCTTTTTCAACAGCATACCGGGTACCTTACAGGAGTGAAATACTGAATCCACCTGTTGCCCTTGTTTCCAACGATCACACGAGCATCCTGTTCCAGGCAGTGGTCGAGGCCACCGAGGAGGCGATCATTAACTCACTGCTGAAAGCCACAACCGTAACAGGCAGGGCAGGTCATACCGGATCAGCCATTCCAGTCGATAAGGTACTGGAGATCTG
>CAYRQY010000044.1:0-13591 GCA_964426435.1 uncultured Rikenellaceae bacterium
CCCGTATCGCCGCCTCCGATTACCAGCACCCTCTTACCCTCTGCAGATGCATAATTACCAGTTGCCGGAATATTTCCGGAGTTGATCCTGTTCTGAAGAGTCAGATAATCCATCGCAAAATGGATCCCTTCAAGATCCCTTCCCTCAACAGGAAGGTCACGAGGTTGCATTGCCCCGATGGCAATGCATACTGCGTCGTGTTTATCAGTTATCTCCCTTGCAGTGATGCTACTGCCTATTTCTGTCCCGGTCACTATTTCAACGCCCTCGCGGATCATCAGATTCAGCCGGCGGTCGACGGTCGCTTTGCTCAGCTTGAAGTCGGGTATTCCGTAGCGCAGAAGTCCTCCGGCTTTCTCATTCTTTTCAAAGACCGTGACAAGGTGACCTGCCTTGTTCAGAAGATCTGCAGCTGCCATTCCTGCAGGACCGCTGCCGATAACTGCCACTTTTTTACCCGTTCTGGTGCGAGGCGGAGCCGGCTTGATATAACCTTCAAGAAATGCCCTTTCCGTTATTGCCACTTCGTTTTCCCTTATGGTGACAGCCTCGTCATTTATCGCCAGGACACACGAGTGCTCACATGGAGCGGGGCATATCCGTCCGGTGAATTCAGGGAAATTATTGGTTGCGGCAAGCCTTAGATAGGCTCCTTTCCAGTCGCCTTTATAAAGCAGGTCGTTCCAGTCGGGTATCAGGTTATCGACAGGGCAGCCCCAGTGGCAGAAGGGAACGCCGCAATCCATGCACCTCGAAGCCTGCAGCATCCTGTCCTCGCTGTTCAGAATCTGCTCCACCTCACTGTAGTCGCAGATCCTTTCATGAACAGGCCGGTTGCCTGCTTCCTTTCTTTTTATCTTCAAAAATCCGGTAATATCTCCCATTTTCTTTTTGTCTTATGTTCGTGATCGTCTTTTCAGCCGGCTGTGAACTCTACGTCAAGCTCAACTCCTGCAATTTTCTGCTTCAGTTCCTCCAGCTTACGTTCCTGAAGCACCCTTTTATAATCATATGGTGTTACCTTTATAAACATCGGCAGATAATGATCGATGTCGTCAAGTATCATTTTCGCCTTTGCACTGTTAGTGTAGTGGATATGGCGGGCCAGCAGGCCTGTAAGTTCGTGTGTGTCGGCGTATTCTTCAACAAGTGTAAGCTCCACCATACCCATATTGCAGTAGTAATCAAAATCACCTTTCTCATTCAGTACATAGGCTATGCCGCCGCTCATGCCCGCTGCGAAATTACTGCCGGTGGAACCCAGAACAACCACCCTGCCTCCTGTCATATATTCGCAGCAGTGATTGCCGGCTCCCTCCACAACTGCTGTGGCTCCGCTGTTGCGCACTGCGAATCTCTCGCCTGCGACTCCCGAGATATAGGCTTCTCCGCCGGTAGCGCCGTAAAGCACTGTATTTCCGATTATTATATTCTTATCAGGCTGAAATGTCGAACCGGAGGGCGGAACAACAATTATCCTCCCTCCTGAAAGACCTTTGCCAAGATAATCGTTTGAATCACCTTCAAGGTACAATTCAATACCCGGAACCAGGAAGGCACCGAAGCTCTGGCCGGCTGAGCCCCGGAAATTGCATCTGATTGTACCGTCCGGCAAACCTTCCGGGCCGTATAGCCCGGTTATCCTTCCCGAGAGCATAGCACCCGTGGTCCTGTCGGTGTTGCGGATATCCATGCTGATCACGACGGGTTCCTTGTGATAAAGAGCCCTGCCAGCTTCCTCTATAAGCTGAATGTCGAGCACATTCTCCGGGCGGTGATTCACCCTGCCCATACAACGTATCGCATTTACACCGGCTTCTTCCGGCATCATCAGCATGTTCGACAGGTTGAGGTTCCTGATTTTCCAGTGGCTTATCCCATGGTTTACTTCCAGAAGATCTGATCTTCCGATTATCTCATCCAGGCTCCTGAACCCGGCTTCGGCAAGATGCTCCCTGACCTCTTCGGCAAGAAACCGGAAGAATGTTACAAGGTAATCGGCCTTACCCCTGAACCTTTTCCTGAGTTCCTCGTTCTGTGTTGCAACCCCCACCGGACATGTGTTAAGATGACACTTGCGCATCATTACGCATCCCAGTACTATAAGGGCACATGTCGAAAAACCAAATTCCTCGGCTCCGAGCAGGGCCATCACCACTATGTCGCGTCCTGTCTTGAGCTGACCGTCGGCCTGCAGGATCACCTTACGCCGGAGGTTATTCATTACAAGGGTCTGCTGTGTTTCCGACAGGCCAAGTTCAAGAGGCAGTCCGGCATGCCTGATCGACGATGCCGGGCTGGCTCCGGTTCCCCCTTCAAAACCGCTGATGGTTATCAGGTCAGCCCCCGCCTTCGTAACCCCGGCAGCAACAGTTCCCACACCGCACTCCGATACGAGCTTGACGCTGATTACAGCCCCCGGGTTTACATTCCTGAGATCGAAGATGAGCTGGGCAAGATCCTCAATGGAATAAATGTCGTGGTGCGGGGGAGGAGAGATAAGAGTTATACCGGGGATGCTGTACCTGGTCTTTGCGATTATCCTGTCAACCTTGTGCCCTGGTAATTGTCCGCCCTCTCCTGGTTTTGCCCCCTGTGCAATTTTTATCTGGATCTCGTCGGCATTCACAAGGTATTCCGCAGTTACACCAAACCGTCCGCTGGCAATCTGTTTTATTGCACTGCGTGTGCTGTCTCCGTTTTCAAGAGGCGTGAATCGTAACGGATCCTCACCTCCCTCTCCGGTGTTGCTGCGTCCGCCTATCCTGTTCATGGCGATTGCCATCGTTTCATGGGCTTCGCGGCTTATTGATCCGTACGACATTGCACCTGTTACGAACCTTCTCATTATGTCCTCTGCCGGTTCAACCTCCTCAAGCGCGACAGGGTTCTTCTTAATACTTAGTAACCCCCTTATGAACCCGGGACGTACCGTATCCTGATCTGCCTTCCGGGTGTATTCCTTAAATTTGCCGTAATCGGCTGTCTGAGTACTCCACTGGAGCAGGGAAATGGTCTCGGGGTTCCAGCCGTGATGCTCACCATGCTTTCTGAACGAATAGACGCCCTCGGTGAAAGCCTCAGGCACTGAATCCCTTACGAAAGCTTTGCGGTGGGGTACAAGTACCTCTTCAGCAATTTCCGGAATGCCGATTCCGCCAATCCTCGATACCGTTCCTTCGAAATATTTAACGGTAACATCTTCGTGTATCCCTACTGCTTCAAAGATCTGCGACGAGCGATAGCTCCTGAGGGTGCTTATGCCCATTTTTGACATGATCTTCAACAGGCCTTTATTGATTGAGTGCAGGTAATTCTCTTCAGCCTTCTGATAATCAAGCTGGATTGCCTTATCCTTAACCATCTTGTCGATGATGGCCAGGCTCAGGTAAGGATTGATCACACTGGCCCCATATCCGAAAAGAAGTGCAAAATGCATGATCTCTCTGGGTTCAGCAGATTCGACGACGATATCTATCTGCATCCTCTTTCGCTGCCTTATGAGGTGATGATGAACCGCAGATACGGCAAGCAGCGAAGGTATCGGGGCATTGTCTGAATCTATGCCCCGGTCCGAAAGGATAATGTAGTTCTTGCCTTCATCAACTGCATTCTCTGCGTCAATGCACAGTTTGTCGACTGCTGATTTCAGGCCTTCACCCCCCCTGGCGGCATCGAAATGCATCTTAAGGTTTGCCGCGGAAAATCCTTTATACCTCAGGTTCTTAACTATCTGGAAATAGGTATTGGAGATGACGGGGTTCCTGAAACGGACCATTTTTACATGATCCGGGTTGGAGTCGAGAAGGTTCTGCTGAAGTGAGCCCAGGTAACCCGACAGGGTCATAACAAGCTCTTCGCGGATCGGATCAATTGGCGGATTTGTAACCTGGGCGAAAAGCTGCTTGAAATAGTTAAAGAGCCTGTACGGTTTTACCGACAATACGGCCAGGGGGACATCATTACCCATGGAACCAATTGGTTCCCTGCCTGTTGCCGCCATCTCTTTAATGATCTTCTCAATATCTTCGTCGGAATAGTTAAAGGCAGTAAGGTAATTATCGAACTGGTCGGGTATGCCCGGTGAAATGTCCTGCCCGGTTTCGATCTCCTCAAGATTGACCATGTTCTGCCTGATCCATTTTCCGTACGGATACTCGCCTGCAAGTCTTGCCTTCAGTTCCCTGTCGTAATGTATCTCTCCTGTCCCGGTGTCCACAAGAAGCATCTTGCCAGGTCTCAGCCGCCCCTTTTCCTTTATATCCTCAGAAGGGAATGTCTGGACTCCAGCCTCAGAGCCCATGACGATCAGGTCATGCTTTGTTATTACATATCTCGATGGACGCAACCCGTTTCGGTCGAGCATCCCCCCGATATACCTGCCGTCGGAAAAAATAATTGAAGCAGGGCCGTCCCACGGTTCCATGAATGTGGAGTGATAATGATAAAAGTCCCGAAGTTCCGGGGGTATGGGATTTTTTGCATTTATCGACTCCGGGATAAGTATGGAGAGCGCATAGGGAAGCGATTTGCCACTCATCAGGAGGAACTCCAGAACATTGTCGAGCGAAGCTGAATCGCTTTTGTCCGGTTCGATCACCGGGTAAATCCTCGAAAGATCACCAAGTTTTTCTGATTTGAGTATAGACTCTCTGGCCTCCATCCAGAGGCGGTTACCCCGTATGGTATTGATCTCGCCGTTGTGTCCCAGTACCCTGAAAGGTTGTGCCAGATCCCAGCTGGGAAAAGTATTGGTGCTGAACCTCGAATGAACCAACGCTATCGCACTCTGCATTCGTGTGTCGGTAAGGTCGGTGAAATACTCGCCGAGCTGCCCTGATGTTAGCATCCCCTTATAAACCAGAACTTTTGTCGAAAGGCTGGGTATGTAGAAGAAACTTTTACCTTTTATGGATGATTCCCTTACCGCTTTCTCAGCCCTTTTCCTTATTATGTAAAGCTTTCGCTCCAGCTCATCCTGAGTGAGGTCGGCTCCAAGCAGGATCTGCCTTATATATGGTTCAGCAGCTCTCGATAATTCGCCAATGCAAGAACTGTCGCAGGGGACCTCCCTGAAACCTATGTGTTCAACCTGCTCCTCTTCTATTATCCCCAGAAGGATCTCAGTACACATCTGAGCTTCGCCGGGATCGCGGGGAAGGAAAACAAGACCAGTCCCGAATTGTCCCTCTGGAGGAAGGGCGTATCCCTGAATAAGGTAAAAGTCCCTGGGTACCTGAATCATAACACCTGCTCCGTCGCCGGTTTTGCTGTCGGCCCCCTCAGCCCCCCTGTGGGTCATGTTCCTTAAAATATCAAGACCCCTGCAGATTATATCGTGCGACTTTTTTCCCTTTATGTTTGCCACAAACCCTATCCCGCAGCTGTCGTGCTCCAGTTCCTTCCTGTACAGTCCGGTTTCGTAAGGCCGTTCACTTCTCATATCTTAACTGTTTATCAGATAAATTGTCACAAAAAAACCGTTCCCTTTTTCGAAGAGAACGGTTACCCCTAATCCAAAGTAAATACCATTCTCACTCTTCCTGTAAGTGCCTTGAGGCAAGAAAAAACGGCATTATGGCTTTATAACAGATCATCCGGTTAATTTTTCGTTGCAAATATAATAATGAATATTACAAATTAATGCAAAAAGCGGGTAAATAATTAACAAAATTTAAAAAATTGTTGAAAAAATGTAATTACCTTCACTTATTATAAAGATTTTCTTTGTGTTAAATGAAGGTTTATCTTTTTTGTGAACTCTTCTGACAACACAACCTTTCATTTCTTAAGATGGTTTTACAACTTTTTTTATATTTGGTCCTTGATTTTAACACTAACTCCTGAGCCATGTCACACGAAAAATCAAAAGAGCAGCCTAAGGTAAAGAAGCAGGCGTCAAAAAACCTTAAGGAAAAAAGAGCAGCCAAGAAGGCCAAGAAGGAACAGAAGATGAAGCAATAGAGAGGACGAGGTGCGAAGAGGAGAATCTCCGTTTTTCTGCCGTCCCCCGCTTTTCAGTTCGATGAGCAGTGACTGATGAATCATGTTCACTCAGGAAGATTTTCTTTTATTCAAACCAAAAATCAAAATAGAGATGAAGCAGTGCAGGCAGATAAAGGTGATTTCTTTTGTTTTAGGTTTTCTTATACTGAACGGATGTGCCGATCCGGTGAAGAAAGAATTTCTTACAGTTGCGGAGGCATCCGGGTTCAAAGCCACTTCTGCTTACGGGGATGTAACATCTTTTATTGACAATCTCGTAAAGCTGTCTCCGTATGTAAGGGTTGAGAATATTGCACAATCGGTCGAAGGCCGGAATGTGCCACTTCTGGTTATCGGCGATCCGCTGCCTTCTTCCGCCAGGAAGATCCCGAAAGATAACAGGATAGTGGTTTATATCCAGGCAAATATACATGCCGGAGAGGTTGAGGGAAAAGAGGCATCCCTTATGTTTGCAAGGGACCTCCTCAAAAGCCCCGATCCTGAGGTGATGAAAAATGTGGTTCTTCTTATCTGCCCGCTCTTCAATCCCGATGGCAATGAAAGGATAAGCAAGGCTAACCGCCCGTATCAGAACGGACCTGAAGAGGGAGTGGGGGTCCGTCACAACGGCCAGTACCTCGATCTGAACCGCGATGCAATGAAAGCTGAATCACCGGAAGTAAGGGGAGTCATATCAAATGTTTTCAATAAGTGGGATCCTGCTGTTTTTATGGATTGTCATACCACCAATGGCTCTTACCACGTTGAGCCTGTTACTTTCACCTGGATGGTTAATCCAAATGGTGACAGGACTCTTATCAATTACATGCGCGACATAATGGCTCCGCGTATCTCCAGCGACCTGGCGGAAAAATACAATGTCGAGAACTGCTTTTACGGTGAGTTTGCAGATATGGGCGATCCTTCGAAAGGCTGGTACTTCGATGCGGCCGATACCCGGTATATGACGAACTACTACGGTATTAGAAACAGGCTTGCCATTCTCAACGAAAATTATGTTTATGCAGACTACAGGTCCCGCGTGATGGGCTGTTACTACCTGATTAAGAGTGTGGTCGATTATGCTTCATCCAACAGGACCTCAATAATGGAGATGATTGCCGAAAGCGACAGGAGAACGGTTGAAAGGGGAATGAATCCGGGCCCGGATGATATTTTCGCCGTTGAGTATTCTCCGGAACCCGCACCCGAAATGGCCACTATTAAAACCTATGAGGTTATGCCTGTTACAGATGCCCAGGGTAGGAGAAGATTTCAGAAAACCGACAGGGTATTGACTGTCACTATTCCATATTACATTGATTATCAGCACACGGTTACCGTCGAGTTTCCCTACGCCTACCTTTTCAATATTCCTGATCCGGAGATTTCAGGCTTGCTTACTCTTCACGGGATTGAGGTGGAAAGACTTACAGAGCCTGTACGTATTGAGGCGGAGCGTTTTGAGATCAGCGAACTGAAGGCCGCCCCGAGGCTCAACCAGGGACATTACATGAACAGCATAAAGGGAACATTTGTCAGTGACACGACCATGTTTCCGGAAGGCACATTTGTGGTGAGGAGCGCCCAGCCTCTGGCAAATGTCGCAGCCTGCCTCCTCGAACCCCTTTCAAATGACGGTTTGCTTGCCTGGAACTACCTCGACCGCTATCTTGTTCCCCAATGGGGTGCAGGGTTTTATCCTTATCCGGTATACAGGGTGATGGCACCTGCCCTTCTCAGGACGAAACCCTTAATGTGATGTAAAAGATTGTATTTGAGATATTTTTTTCTGAAATTAACTGCCTGTTATCAGCGTAAGACTATTGACAATGAGAAAATGGAGAATTGAAGATTCAGAAGAGCTTTACAATATTAAAGGCTGGGGAGTAAACTATTTTGCAATTAACAGCAGGGGTAACATTACTGTTACACCACAGCAGGGAAGTACATCAGTTGATCTCAAGGAGCTTCTCGATGAACTGATACTGTCGGATGTTTCAACTCCTGTTCTGATAAGGTTCCCGGATATTCTTGACGACAGGATATTAACCATCTCAAAATGCTTCAGGGCAGCTTCTGAAGAGTACGGCTACAAGGCCCAGAACTTCATTATTTATCCTATCAAGGTGAACCAGATGAGACCTGTGGTTGAGGAAATTGTAAGTCACGGCAAGAAATTCAACATCGGTCTTGAAGCGGGCTCAAAACCTGAACTTCATGCGGTAATAGCAATCAATACAGATCCTGAATCACTGATTATCTGCAACGGCTATAAGGATGAGGATTACATTGAGCTTGCACTTCTTGCGCAGAAGATGGGAAAGAGAATCTTCCTGGTGGTGGAGAAGCTGAATGAGCTGAAGCTTATTACAAAGATTGCGAGAAGACTCAGCGTAAAACCGAACCTGGGAATAAGGATTAAGCTGGCAAGTGTCGGCAGCGGTAAATGGGAAGAATCGGGCGGCGATATAAGCAAGTTCGGGCTGACCTCAAGTGAACTGCTGGAAGCTATCGATTTTATAGAGAAAAACAGGATGAGGGATTGCATCCGCCTGCTTCACTTCCACATCGGCAGTCAGGTAACCAAGATACGCCGTATCAAGGTGGCCCTCAGGGAGGCATCCCAGTTTTACGTTCAGATGAGAATGATGGGATTCAATGTCGAATTCGTTGATATCGGAGGGGGGCTTGGGGTCGATTATGACGGAACAGGATCATCCAACAGCGAAAGCAGCGTCAACTACACCATCCAGGAATACGTTAACGACTCGGTAAGCACCTTCGTCGATGCCGCCAATAAAAACAACATCCCTCACCCCAATGTGATAACGGAATCAGGCAGGTCACTGACCGCACACCATTCAGTGCTTGTTTTCGAGGTGCTTGAGACTACAACCCTCCCTTCATGGGATCCGGAAGAGTCTGTTGACGAAAACGACCACGAACTGGTAAGGGAGCTCTTCTATCTGTGGGGGAATGTTAATCAGCCCAGGATGCTCGAGACATGGCACGATGCCCAGCAAATAAGGGAAGAGGCCCTGGACAGGTTCAGTCTTGGCCTGGTGGATCTTAAAACAAGAGCCCAGATTGAAAGGCTCTTCTGGTCTGTTGCCAGAAAGGTATACGAGCTGGCACGAACCACTAAGCATGTGCCTGAAGAACTGAGGCAGATATCGAGGATTCTTTCTGATAAGTATTTCTGCAATTTCTCACTCTTCCAGTCGCTTCCCGATGCATGGGCAATCGACCAGATATTTCCTGTAATGCCGATACACAGACTTAATGAGGAACCTCTGAGAAATGCCACTATTCAGGACATGACCTGCGATTCAGATGGGAAAATAGATAACTTCATTTCCACAAGAAATCTCTCATACCACCTTCCTGTTCATGCTCTTAAAGCTAAAGAGCCTTATTACCTTGGAGTATTCCTGGTAGGGGCATACCAGGAGATACTCGGAGACCTGCATAATCTTTTTGGCGATACAAACGCGGTTCATGTATCGGTGGATGAGGACGGCTATAAGGTTGATCAGGTTATTGACGGCGAGACAGTTGCGGAAGTTCTTGATTATGTCCAGTATAATTCCAAGAAGATGGTGAGGACAGTTGAGACCTGGGTAACATCATCAGTTAAATCAGGAATAATAACACTTGAGGAGGGCAAGGAGTTTCTGTCGAATTACCGTTCCGGACTTTACGGTTACACCTATCTTGAGTAACCTTATCCGGCAAATTATTTGTGATTCTTCTTGATATTATGAATTATTTGCTAACTTGGAATGACATTTCAACCGAGACCTGTTTTTAAAGTATTATTAATCAAATTGTAAGGTTATGAGTAATTCTAATTTTGATTTTAATGAGCTCGTCAGGGAATCCAAAGAGGTCCTGATTAATCCGAAATCCTACTTTTCGACAATGAGAACCTCGGGCGGCTTTGTGGAGCCTCTGATAAAAGCCGTAATTTACGGAGCGGTAGCAGGAATAATAGTATTTCTCTGGGGAATTTTCGGTATTGGCTCTGTTGCAGGGGGAGTACTGGGAGGAGCAATCGGAGTGATGGCGCTCATTTGGTACATAATCGCTGCCATATTTGGTCTGTTTATAGGAGCTGTCATATTGCTTGTAATTTCCTCAATATGCAAGGGGAGCACCGATTTTGAGACCTGTACCAGGGTAACTGCCGCGATTATGGTATTGATGCCGGTCAGCGCCCTTCTCTCGTTCACAATGGGCATAAACACATATTTTGGAATTTTCATTAACCTTGCTGTAAATGTTTTTGCGCTCTGGCTGATATTTAACGGACTTGTTGAATCCCTCAAGGCAAAGCAGGAGACTGCAAGAATAGTTATGTATATTCTGATTGCACTCCTCGTGTTGTTTACCCTTATCGGACTAGGCACCAAAAACCGGGTCAACAGGTATCTCGATGGTTATAATAAGGAGTTCAAAGAGCTCATGAGAGAAGCCGAAAAAGATTAGATTCAGCCAGTCGCTCTCTGGGTTAAAAATATCGCTCTGGCATCAGAATAATCAGCTCCGTTTTATATATTTGGTGTTTTGTTTTTTGCGGCATCACACCTTAAACAAGTGAGGCCGGTGATTTAACCGGGCAGAACATCATGAGGAACTGGTTTGTCTCACGTAATATACTGGCACTTCTGTTTTACAGGATTATGATTATTATGATCCTGTTCACCCTGTCCCGTATCGGATTCTATGTTTTTAATCAGAATATGTTCCCGGGAGTCTCACTACAAGAGTTTTTAAATATCCTGAAAGGGGGTTTGCTTTTCGATATTTCGGCAGTGGTTTATATTAACATGCTCTTCATTCTGCTGCATATCGTACCTTTCAACTTCAGATACGACGAGAGGTATCAGTCCACTGTCAAATATGTTTTTTTTATAACCAACGGGATAGCCCTCTCAATAAACGCCGCTGATTACGTCTATTACCGGTTTGTCTTTAAGAGAGCCACTTCAGATGTGTTCAAAACCTTCGAACATGAATCCAATCTTGTTAAACTATTCTTCAAGTTCCAGATGGATTACTGGCAGGTGGTTCTCTTTACTCTCTTCCTCATATTCCTTATGGTGCTCCTTTACAACCAGGTCAGGGTCAAAAAACCTGAGCCGGCAAACAGACTGATGTACCACCTGGCAAATGTAATTGCAGTGCCTCTGATTGCGGTAGCGGTTGTGATTGGCGCGCGCGGCGGCTACAAACACTCGACCCGGCCCATTACCATCAGCAATGCAACAAGATACGTCAGCACACCCAGGGATGTAGCACTGGTGCTTAATACACCGTTCAGCCTTATCAGGACCTTTGACAAGAAAGCCCTGGTGAGATATGATTTTTATAACAAAGAAGAATTAATCAGCCTTTATAATCCGCACTATGTTCCTGAAGGGAAAGCAGAATTCAGGAGCGATAATGTCGTGATCATAATTCTCGAGAGCTTCTCCAGGGAATACATAGGAAGCCTGAACAGGGATCTTCAGGACGGCACCTACACCGGTTATACACCATTCATCGATTCGCTTCTTGACGTAAGCCTTACCTTCGATGTGACGGTTGCCAACGGGAAGAAGTCGATAGAGGCCATGCCTTCAATATTTGCGTCAATTCCTTCACTGGAGACCCCCTACACGATATCTCATTATGCAAACAATACGATTGAAGGCATGCCGAAACTGCTCGGGAAGAAGGGTTACTATTCGGCATTCTTTCACGGAGCACCCAACGGATCAATGGGATTCGACTCATTTGCCAGGTTGGTCGGTTTCGACGATTATTTTGGTCTGAACGAATATCCCGATGCAAATGATTTTGATGGCATATGGGGTGTGTGGGATGAGCCTTTCTTCCAGTTCTTTGCTGATAAGCTCAATAGCTTCAGCCAGCCTTTCCTGGCTTCGGTCTTCTCCGTTTCATCGCACCATCCGTTTAAAGTACCCGAGAAATATAAAAACACTTTTAAAAAGGGCCCTGCACCCATCCTCGAGGTAGTTGGATATACCGATCACGCCCTCAGGGAATTCTTCCGCAAAATCTGTAACGAACCATGGTTTGGCAATACACTTTTCGTATTTACCGCCGATCACACGAATGAATCCATCCACAGGGAATTCCAGAATAATTTCGGATCGTACAGCGTGCCGATTATTTTCTACAAGCCCGGAAGCGACCTGGCAGGCATAAAAAACAGAATCGCCCAGCAGATAGATATAATGCCAACCATCCTTAACTATCTGAATTACGACGGGGAATATATTGCTTTCGGTAATGATCTTTTCTGCGATTCAACCAGATCCTTTGCCTACAATACATCAGGGAGTACATATAATCTATATATGGATGATCACCTCCTCGAAATGATAGATCTCACTCCGGTCGGGTTCTTCAATTATAAAAACGACAGGTTCATGGAATCCAACCTTCTTGGTTACCACAGGGAGCATCTTGATAGTATGGAACGATTGCTCAAAGCAATAATACAAACATATAACAGCAGGCTTATTGATAATAATATGACCGTTGACTGACTGGAATTATCAAATTGGAAATCATATCAGAAAAACTCAGAAAAATGAAAATCGGGAAGTTCGAGGGCCTTGTGGCTGCCCCATTTACACCTATGGATTCTAAAGGAAATCTGAATACTGACATTATAGATACTTACTATGGTTTTCTGGCAAAGAACGGAATAATCGGGGCTTTCATTAACGGTTCAACAGGAGAAGGAGCTTCACTTACCCAGAAAGAGAAGCAGTCTCAGGCATTAAGATGGGCTGAATGTTACAGGCTGAAGGGAACAGTAAGGATTATAAATCTTATAGGGGGCACTTCATACCAGGAATGCATCGAGAATGCCATTTTCTCATTCGAAGCAGGAATTTCCGCCGTGGCAATAGTCGCTCCTTACTACTACAGGCCTTCTGATGCGGGACAGCTGGCCGAATTCTGCGCCATTATTGGTGAGTCGGTTCCTGAAATGCCCGTCTATTTCTATCACATACCTGTGCTTACCGGTGTTTCCCTGCCCATGATTGAGTTTCTTGATAAAATATCTTCAATGCTTCCGAATTTTGCCGGGATCAAATTCACTCACGACGACCTCATGGACTTCAACCAGTGCATTAGCTTCAGGGAAGGGCGCTATGATATGCTATGGGGTAAGGATGAATGTCTTCTTTCGGCACTGGTCGTGGGCTGCAGGGGAGCTGTAGGCAGTACGTATAACTATGCCGCCCCGCTCTATCTCAACCTGATAGAAGCCTTTAACCGGGGTAATATTGAAGAGGCCGCAAAACTCCAGCGCTTATCCGTCAGAATGATAAGCCTGCTCGATAAATATGGAGGTATGGCCACCGGAAAGGCATTTATGAGACTCGCCGGTATCGAGTGCGGTAGTTGCAGGTTGCCGGTCAGGAATATGCCTTCCGGCTCGTGGGAGGCATTCGTCAGGGATGTCAGGATGCTTGGGATTGATCATCTCTTCTCAGAATTATGATAAAGCATACGGTTAGAAGAAAGTCCTGTCAAAAAATTTAATATGTTCGTCAAAACGATATTGGGCGGATTCTGACCT
>CAYRQY010000045.1:0-13378 GCA_964426435.1 uncultured Rikenellaceae bacterium
CTCCCGGATTAAGTCACCCTGCATGACCATTGAATATCGATGAACATTATACGTTAATCACCACTGATTGAGGGGTTCATCAAAATTATAATTCATTATCCAAAAAACTGCATCATGATTTGCCGGAATTTGTTAACTTCACTTTTTTATTATATTTGTTTCGGAAAAATCGTGATCTTATTCTAAAAGAAGCTTAAATGAGCTTTAACGTAGAGAACTTCTTCACCGATCAGTCAAACGGAAATGTTATCCTTTATTACAAGGGTAATGTTGATTCCGATGCAATAAACAACGTACTCGACGAGGTTGAAGAGAAGCTGATCAGTGTAAAGGAACAATCAAAACTCAGAAAGAAGGTTTACAATGTTCTTGTTGAGACGCTTCAGAACCTGTATCACCATGTTGACAGGGTGCCTGAGGGATTTGAGGATCAAAGCTCTGAGAAGTACGGGATTGTGGAGGTCAAGAGAGTCGAGAAGGGTTACAGGATAATGACCGGCAATTTTGTGAAATCATCGAATGTCGAGAAACTTGAAGAAAAGATTAAAAGGATAAACCGGTCGTCTCACGAGGAGATCAAGGAACTCTATAAGTTCATACTTAACCATCAGCGCATATCTGCCAAAGGCGGAGGCGGACTGGGACTGGTAGACATAGCCAGAAAGACAGGGAATAAGCTCGATTATATGTTCAGGTCTTATGATGACAAATACTCTTTCTTCTGTCTTAATGTTTTTGTGAACGAGGAATACAGATAAAATTAAAATACTTGCATATTATGGAACCGATCATTATCGAAGGAACACCAAAAACACCAACTGTGCGGTTTGATGCTGCTGATGGTATATTTGAGATCAAGGGAAGATCAATCCCTGAGAATTCTGTTGAATTCTACAAGCCCCTGGTTGACTGGCTCGATGGTTATAAGGATGAACCCCGCGACAAAACCGTTGTGAACGTCAGGCTCGAATACTTCAATACAAGTTCGTCGAAATGTATTCTTGATGTTTTCAAGAAACTTGAGGCTATACACAAGGCAAAGAATGATGTTGAGGTCAACTGGTATTATGAAGAGGATGATGAGGATATGCTTGAAGCCGGCGAGGACTATGAATCCATTATCCGGGTGCCGTTCAAAATGATCGAAATAGTTGATTAACCTGAACCTGCCTGAACGATCGGTGATATGAAACACCGAAGGAGCTGTCCCGCACGGGGCGGCTCCTTCTTTATTCAGCTGTCATTCTCCTGGTTCCTTCTTATCCTTCCGGATAAAGCTTCGATCGAATCGAGAAGTTTCTTGAGAAGCCTGAAATAGAGGACGCCGTACAACAAAAGGGCAATGACCCACAAAACTGCAGTGTTTACTATCAGGGTGCTCACCTGTAGTCCGAAGATATTCTTTGCCGGGGCATAAAAGTGTGCCTTCAGGAATCCCGGGGCCGGATCCATAAATATCGGATCAAGTTTCTGCACTATCTCGTCATTGTATTCGATAATTTTCTGGCTTTCATTTTTAGCCAGCACAAACTCCTCAAGGGCAATATTGTAATGATCATCCCTCAGCTTCTGGAATGCCTCCTTATCCTCCTTTTCGAACTGCGTTATCATGGCATCCTTCCTGTTGCTTGCATTATTGTAGTAGGCAACGTAATATCTCCTTGCCTGTTCCAGGTAGGTCAGTGCTGAATTGATAACATCAGCTGTAATTCTGTCCGGGGTAAGATCGTCGAGGTAATCAAAGGTCAGATCAGGCCTTTCCTTCACCTCCTTCCTTATCTCGTTCTGAACAAGAAGCAGATTGTCGTTGAAATCTGAACCCCTGCTTCCTCTGGTAACCTCGTTCAACATCTTGTCGAAATTGCCTTTCACCTTGGCGTTCCAGTAATCTTTCTTGAACTTTGCACGGCTCATTGCCTTATCGTAGACGTAAAACTGCTGCTGGTACCTGTTGTTGATAAACTGATGGACACAAAGGGCTTCATATCCCCATCTGGCAGTCATCATTTCACCATAGACCGGAATTGTGACAGGTGAGGAGATTGTGGGATTGAGCTTTTCGAACTTTACAAGGATACCGCTAAGGATTATCTGGGGAATTACCAGGAAGGGTATAAGAATATAAATTGTTACAACGGCTTTGAAACTGTCTGAGATAACCAGTCCCATGATGTTCGCCGATGCCCAGCAGGCGAACAGTACAAGCCAGTATTCAAACATCATTCCCTTTATGCCGGTAATTGAGTTTCCTATCAGGACAAATGTAAGTGCCTGAATTGCTGAGATCAGGAATAAGACACAAACTTTCGAAAGGAGATAGCTGTTCCAGCTTAGATTAAGGAAAGCTTCACGTTTGAGTATCTTTCTGTCTTTAATGATCTCTTCGGCGCTGACAGTCAGCCCCATGAAGATAGCAACAATAACCGACAT
The DNA here is from genome assembly GCA_964426435.1 of uncultured Rikenellaceae bacterium. GTDB lineage: Bacteria > Bacteroidota > Bacteroidia > Bacteroidales > VadinHA17 > LD21. The sequence goes on from CAYRQY010000045.1 coordinate 2,431, forward strand.
GAAGATGTATACCGGCAGGTTGCTGTTTTCGTAGAGGGTGTATTTCGGATTTTTAACGCTCTCATCAAAATATCTTATCAGAAATGCAAGAAAGAAGGCCAGTACGGGAGCTTCGAGCAGGGTTATCAACAGATACTGAAGGTCTGATACTTTGGAAAGAATATCCCGCTTTACAAATATTATTATCTGCTTAAGCCTGCCGGGAGTCTCGAAGTTAATTTCAGGAAGCGTCTCCCCCTTTTCCAGAGTCTCCTTCTTTTCTTCGTCAAGGTAAAGATTTGCCCAGTCTTCGGGTGAGATCCTCCTCGTATCAGTCGGCTTGCCGCTTTCATTAAAGACCTTTGTTTCAACAATATTGAAAATCTGTTCCGGATTCACATTACCGCAAGCCTGGCATTCGCTCTCGTTGTAATCGGCCTGTTCGATCTTCCTTTTGAAATACTCGATCGATTCAACGGGATTGCCGTTATAGATCATATACCCGCCGGTGTCGAGTATTATGAGCCTGTCGAACATCTTGAAGATATCTGAGGAGGGCTGATGGATAACGATGAAAAGAAGTTTGCCCTTTCTTGTTAGATCCTTGAGCAGATCGAGTATGTTCTCCGAATCCCTCGATGAGAGACCCGAGGTCGGTTCATCAAGAAACATGATGGCAGGTTCCCGGATCAGCTCAAGGGATATGTTGAGTCTCTTTCTCTGCCCTCCGCTTATCTTCTTGTTCAGGGGTGTGCCGACTTTCATGTTTCGGATATCATATAAGCCCAGGTTCCTGAGTACATTGTCGACCCTTAGGACAATCTCCTCCTCATCGATGTTATCGAAACAGAGCTTTGCATTGAAATAGAGATTCTCAAACACGGTCAGTTCCTCAATCAGCAGATCATCCTGCGAAACGAAGCCTATCAGTCCCTTTACCTTTTCACTCTCTGTATGTATATTGATTCCGTTAATGAGTACCTCTCCATCGTCGGGCGGGTTTATCCCGTTCAGAACACTGAGAAGCGTTGACTTGCCGGCTCCGCTTGCCCCCATAATACCTATCATCCTTCCGGATTCACTCCCGAAGCTCATGTGATGAATCCCGACCTGCCCGCTCCTGAACCTGTATTCAAGATTACTGACCTCGTATACTACCCTCTGTTCCCTGAACTCCTCGCTGATAAACTGCATTGTGACATCCCAGTAATATATGGGAGCAATGTTATAGCCCTTGATTGATGATCCCTGGCTGAACGGGTATATCTTGTCTTCCGTGAGCATCTGGCCGTTCATTGTCATCTCACCCGACCCGGTAAACCTCACGAAATACATTTTTACCGAAGGTACGAAGGCTATCCATATCTGACCTCTCACCAGCGCCCTGTACAAGGTTTTGGCATGGTTAACTTTCAGGTTTCTGTCTCCTGAGATTATCAAAAGACTGGAAGAGTCGGGAATTTCAGAAATGGGATTCAGTACGAACTTCTCAATGAATCCATACTCATCATGGCTTATATTGAGCCCCTCCGCAAGAGTATTGATAAAACCCAGTTCAAGGGGACTGATAGTGTCTCCTCCAGACTTGCAGAATTCAAGTGCCTGGATTACAACAACGATCCTCTGTTGCTGATCGAGCACTCCCTGCTCGTTAATTTCATTGCATAACTTCCTTATCCTGATTGCTATAGCCCCCTCGCGACGCTCTTCACTGCTCCTCTCGAGCTTCAACCGGGCATTTTCAAAAGCTGAATCATAGGAATTCAGATACCTTAATACCATTTCCTGGTTAAGGAGCCGCTTCAAAAAAGCTTCTACTATACTTCGTCTTTCACCGGCATTCTTCTGAGGTTTGCCAATAATTGCAAACAATTGCATCAAAGTCTCCAGGATCTTCTCACTCATTTATGCAACAGTAAATTAAAAGCCGGATTTCAGGGCATGAAATTATACAATTGGTCTAAATTTTCCTAATATGATTGAATTTAGTTTAACAGACAATTGCCGCTTTCGGTTAAATGAATGATTGTCAATTATATGACAAAGATATTGACATATTGGCATCTTAAGCATTTCTGCCCGTGTCAAAAAGGCAAATATCTGATGCAAAGTACAATTGGCAGGAAATTTGACTGCATAGCCAAAAAACAGTTAAGAAATGAATCTCAACAACTTCACACTGAAAGCCCAGGAGTCGGTTCAGCAGGCTTTCAACATTGCAACTACGAAAGGTCAGCAAGCCGTTGAATGCGCCCACCTTTTCATGGGTTTAATGAGTCAGGCTGAAAACATAACCGGCTGGCTCCTTGGAAAACTGGGAGCCGATGAGAATTCCATAAGGAAAAATATAATGAAGCTCATCGATTCCTTTCCCCGTGTGACCGGAGCGGATCTTTATCTCTCATCAACGGCCTCGCTGGCATTACGGAGGGCAAACGATCATGCATCGGCAATGAAGGATAAGTTTGTTACTCCTGAGCATATCATGATGGGTATTCTGGATACTGATGACCTTGCTTCACAGATTCTCAGGGACAGCGGACTGACGATTAAGGGGATGAAACAGGCTGTAGGTGAGCTGAGAAAGGGGGCAACTGTTGAATCGCAGACTTCAGACGATACATATAACTCGCTCAACAGGTATGCAATAAATCTTAACGACCAGGCAAGGTCAGGCAAGCTCGATCCGGTTATCGGAAGAGATGAGGAGATAAGAAGGATCCTTCAGATTCTGACCCGGCGAACCAAGAACAATCCCGTAATGTTAGGTGAGCCGGGAGTCGGCAAAACAGCTATTGCCGAGGGAATAGCTCACAGGATCATCCGCGGGGACGTTCCTGAAGATCTTAAATCGAAGACAATATACTCTCTTGACATGGGGGCTCTCATTGCCGGTGCAAAATACAAGGGAGAATTTGAAGAGAGGCTCAAGTCGGTAGTGAATGAGGTGATATCCTCAGGCGGTGAGATAATAATGTTCATCGATGAGATACACACGCTTGTAGGGGCCGGTAAATCCGAAGGGGCAATGGATGCTGCAAATATCCTGAAACCTGCACTGGCAAAAGGGGAGCTCAGGGCAATCGGAGCAACAACACTCAACGAATATCAGAAATACTTTGAGAAGGACAAGGCACTTGAACGCAGGTTCCAGGTTGTGATGGTCGATGAGCCCGACAGGGAAGATACAATAAGCATCCTGAGGGGAATACGCGAGAAGTACGAGACTCATCATAAGGTCATTATCAGGGATGAAGCCCTGATTGCCGCGGTAGACCTTTCGACAAGGTATATTACCGACAGATTTCTTCCCGACAAGGCTATAGACCTTATTGATGAAGCTGCTTCGAGGTTGAGGCTGGAAATGAACTCAATACCTGAAGAGATCGACGAGACCAACAGGGCAATAACACGACTGGAAATCGAAAAAGAAGCGATTAAAAGAGATGGCGATAAGGTCAGGGAAGAACAGATGTCGCTGGAACTCTCGGAGCTTCAGTCCAGGCGGAGCGAGCTCCTGGCGGCATGGAAATCGGAAAAGGAGATGATTGAGAAAGTCCAGGAGAAGAAGGAAGCAGTGGAGAACCTGAAGTTTGAGGCAGAGCAGGCCGAAAGGCATGGAGATTACGGAAGGGTGGCCGAGATAAGGTATGGCAGGATCATTGAACTTGAGAAGGAGATAGGGGATCTGAAAGAAATGATCGAAAAGAAAAGGAGCAAGGGCTCACTCGTCCAGGAAGAGGTTCGCTCGGAGGATATTGCTTCCATTGTCTCCAAATGGACGGGAATTCCCGTTTCAAGGATGCTCGAGAGCGAAAAGGAGAAGCTTCTGAGGCTTGAAGAAGAACTCCACAGGAGAGTTGTGGGCCAGGATGAAGCAATAAAGGCTGTCGCCGATGCTGTGAGAAGATCCCGGGCCGGACTCCAGGACCAGAAGAAGCCTGTGGGATCTTTTATTTTTATCGGGACAACGGGTGTCGGAAAAACGGAGCTCGCCAGGGCACTGGCCGAATTCCTTTTCAACGACGAAAACCTTATGACCAGGATAGATATGTCGGAGTATCAGGAACGACATTCAGTCTCTCGCCTGATAGGTGCACCGCCCGGATATATCGGCTATGATGAGGGCGGCCAGCTTACTGAAGCAGTTAGGCATAAACCATATTCGGTAGTACTGCTCGACGAAATTGAAAAAGCACACCCCGACCTGTTTAACCTTCTCCTGCAGGTACTTGATGAGGGAAGGCTGACAGATAACAAGGGGCGGACAGTCAATTTCAGGAATGTCATCGTTATTATGACATCAAACCTGGGATCTGAGATAATCCGCGACAGGATGGATGAATGGGATAACGAAATACCTGCCGGGGAGGAGGAAAAACTGCGCGGTGAGATATTTATGCTCCTCAGAAAATCGCTGCGGCCCGAATTCCTGAACAGGGTGGATGAAGTGGTAATGTTCACGCCTCTCACCAGGGAACAGATAAGTGAGATTGTATTGATGCAGATGGAGAGCATTAAGAAAACACTCGCGAATAACGATATGTACCTTGAGGTTACAGATGAGGCTGTTGAGTGGCTGGCTGTCAGGGGATACGACCCTCAATCGGGAGCCAGGCCGGTAAAACGACTTATTCAGAAAGAAATTGTTAATGCTCTGTCGAGGGAAATAATTGCAGGGAATATCGCACGGGGCGGCACGGTGGCCGTGATAGTGGAAGATGGTCGCCTCCGTTTTAACGGAAGCCGCAACTGACCGTAATCACCGGAAGGACCTGATGCACTCCTCCATGTCGTCGTACATCTCAAATACAGTATGAAGGTGAAGCGCCTGGAACAGCTCTTTAACCCTGGGTTCCAGATTTACAAACTTCAGGGTGCCATAGTTGTTTTTTGCGGCTTTGTTCATCGACAGGAATGAAGCGAAACCTGAACTGTCGACGTAATCGACTCCCTTAAGATCTACAATGACCCTGGAATTGGGATTCTCAAATTCCTTGCTCACCCCTTCTCTGATCTCTTCTATTACCGTTGCATTTATCTTATTGACTGAGAAGGATATGACATCAATCTTGTTTATTCTTTCGATATTGATCATATCAGACGGGTTTTATCTTTTTCTGATTAAATCTTCAAGTTCGATCACAGCTGCTGCAGTGTCTGATTCGAACCTGGAAATATAGGACTCATAAAGCTCACTGCTATTTCCCTCCTTAGCCTGCAGTTCAAAGGTCTTTAAAAGTGCCGCCAGGTCATCCATACCCATTATTGCTACTGACGATTTAGCCTTGTGGGCAAGTAAGCCAAGCGAGTGGTAATCCTTTACTGACAGAAGGGACCTCATTTCCCTGTTCGTTTCCTCAACCTGGTCCCTGAACATACTGACAAGCTCGGCAATAATTTCCGGATCACCTCCGGAAACAGTTTCAAGATAGTCAGTTCTTATATACCTGTATTCCATAATTGTTGATTCTGTAACAATTAATGAATGAGAGCACGATTCTTTAACAAAAATACTATTTTTTTTGATGTGATATTTTTTTGACGGGTTGTTTTATTACGATCCAATAACATTTATCCTCTTTCGCGGAAGTGAAATATATACTATTTTTATAGTGAAAAATTATCCAGGTTATGGGCAGATATATGTGCTGTCTGGCGGTGGCTCTTTTGTTGCAACCCCTTTCACTTGAAGGACAAACGAATGTGAGGATACGCAAGTCGGACTTCAGAACCGATATGTCGGGTTTTGAAGCTGCCTGGACCAGCATCTCGAGGGGGGATAAATACTATTCTGCCAGGGGTATATGGTACGGTTATGCATATGAAGAGTACAAAAAGGCAATGGCATTTAATAACGCTAATCCTGAACTAAATTATAAGACAGGAGCCTCTGCCCTTTTTTCAGACAATAAGGATGAAGCAGCCTTCTACCTGCTTAAAGCCTATGAACTTAACGGCAATGTTGCTGATGATATCCTTCTGCTGGCCGGCAGAGCCCTTCAGTACTCGGGAAAGTATTCTGAAGCGATTGAAAGATTGGGGGAATACCTTTCATTGACTTTCAAAAAAACAAAAGATGATATTTCAAAGGCCGAGAAGTATATTGAGGAGTGCATCGCAGCAGTGTCAGTTACCCGCAATACCCTTAGGGTCACCATCAGCAATATGGGGCCCGTAATTAACTCCGGTGCCGATGATTATTCACCCATCCTGTCCGCCGACGGGAGAACCATCCTCTTCGCTTCACGCCGTGAGATGTTCAGAAACTCCAATAACAGCTATTCCGATTCCAAATTTGACGAGAATATATTTATATCGTTTAATAACAATGGCACCTGGGAGCAGGCAACAACGGCAGGAAGAAACCTGACAACACCCCTCTGCGAAGCACCTCTTTACCTTACTCCGGACGGCGACCGTCTCTATGTCTATGTTGGTTACGAGAATGAGGGCGATATCAGGGTGTCGCGGCTTAAGAACGGCAGATGGGGTAAACCCCGAAACATACCTTATAATATAAATACAACGGGATCGGAGTCCTCTTTTACATATTCTCCCGCAGGTGATGAGATATGGTTCGTTTCCGACGGCAGGAAAAAAGGGTTTGGAGGTAAGGATATCTACTTCATCAGGAAGTTAAGCAAGAATAAATGGTCAAGGCCGGTTAATGCCGGTCCGGCCTTAAATACTTCACAGGATGAGGGATCGGTCCGGTTCTCGGCTGCAGGTGATACTCTTTGGTTTAGTTCACGCGGGCATAATGCAATCGGAGGTTTCGATATTTTTTACTCTGTAAGAAGCCCTTCGGGCGATTGGGGCAGGGCAGTAAACGCCGGCTATCCTGTCAATACCCCCTGGGACGATCTTTTTTATTTCCCGTCTCCTGCCGGCAGCCAGGAGTTCTGGTTCGCCAGCAACCGCAGCCGGGGATTCGGCAGGCTTGATCTGTATAAGGGGGTATACCTTCCCCCGGAGCCTGAGCCTGTGGTTGAAGAGAAGCTGATTCCCACTCCCGCACCTGATACCATCCTTATTAGGGATACGGTGATTATCGTCAGGGAGGTGTCTGTGCCCTTAGACCCGGTTGAGGTTCTCACGCCAGAAGATACAGGGATATGGCTTACGGGAAAGATAACCGACTCAGAGACCGGCGAGCCGGTGCTGGCAAAAATTGATATAATGGATATCGGATCCAGCCAGGTTACCGTTACCACTGCAAGCTCCGACATCGACGGCAGCTACAGGCTCAGACTCCCCGACAGAAAATCATGGATTGTGGACATCAGGAGCCCCGGTTTCCTGTCTGATATGAAACGGATAAACATACCGGGTGTTTATGCCGGCGAAGAGTATAATTTCAATACTTCGCTGGTAAAGGTTAAAGTCGGGAAGAAGGTTGTGCTTAACAATATTCTGTTTGAGACAGGTAAGGCAATACTTACAATTTCTTCCTACGAGGAGCTTAACAGGCTTTATGAGATTTTGCAGGAGATTCCCCTTATGCGTATTGAGATCTCAGGTCATACAGATAATACCGGAAGCCTTGCCCTTAACCTGAGACTGTCGGAGGAGAGGGCAAGAGCTGTTGTAGAGTACCTGGTGCAGAAAGGGACAGAACGGGAGCGCCTTGAATATAAAGGTTACGGACCCGGCCAGCCGGTGGCCGACAACGGTACCGCTGCCGGAAGAGCACAAAACAGAAGGGTTGAATTCAAAATTCTGGAATTCTGAGAATCATCATATTATTTCGGCAGGATCTTTTTAACCTTGCCTGACGTTTTGAAATACCTGTCACGGTAACCTATATTATCCTATTATATGAAGAAAACACCATTTACTGAATTTCATGTTAAGGCGGGAGCAAGAATGATCCCCTTTGCCGGATATGACATGCCGGTTGAATACTCCGGTATAAATGAGGAGCATATTAATGTCAGGAGCGGAGTGGGCGTTTTTGATGTGTCGCACATGGGCGAGTTTTGGGTAAGAGGACCACATGCAACAGATTTTCTGCAGTATATCACCTCAAACGATGTGTCAGCGCTGGCCGATGGCAAGGTGCAGTACTCATGCTTTCCCAACGGCAGGGGAGGTATAGTGGATGATCTGCTGGTTTACCGGTTCTCCGGCAGTGAATACCTGCTTGTCGTAAATGCTGCCAACACACAAAAAGACTGGGAGTGGTGTCTAAACACGCTGCAAGGTTCAATATAAAGGAAGGGGAGGAGCTTATCAATGAGTCGGACGCCACTGCCCAGCTGGCAGTTCAGGGCCCTCTTGCACTGAAAACCGTTCAGAAGCTTACTGACTACCCTGTTGCAGATATGGATCACTATACATTCAGCGTCACTGGATTGGCGGGTATCAGGGATGTATTATTTTCGACAACAGGATACACAGGTTCTGGAGGCTGTGAGTTATATGTCAGAAATGAAGACGGACCTCGTTTATGGGATGCTCTGTTTGAAGCAGGCAGGGAATTCAATATCAGACCAGCCGGACTGGGGGCCAGGGACACTCTGAGGCTGGAGATGGGTTACTGCCTTTACGGGAACGATATTAATGATGAAACATCACCAATCGAAGCCGGACTGGGATGGATAACCAAATTCACCGAAACAAAGGATTTCATTGACAGGGAACTTCTGCTTAAACAGAGGGATGAAGGAGTTGACAGGAAGCTGAGGGGATTCGTTATGATCGACAGGGGAATCCCGCGCCAGCATTATGAGGTTGTTGACGCCTCGGGAAACAGGATCGGCGAAGTTACATCGGGGACAATGTCGCCCGTGCTGAAACAGGGAATAGGAATGGCATACCTTCCGGAAGGATTCTGGAAACCTGGTACAGAGATATATATCAGGGTAAGGAACAAGGACCTGAAAGCCGCGGTAGCAAATCTCCCTTTCTATAAAGCACCCTGATCTTTAACTGATTTATGAAGAAACGAAAGTTGGAAACTTGCCTGTCCCCGCTTCTTTATGAGCCGGGAGATCATAAGGGATCGATAGTCGTGATAATTGATATCCTGAGGGCAACTTCTGCGATATGCACCGCATTTGAAAACGGCGCCAGGTCAATTATAGCGGTTGAAACAGTGGAGGAGGCCAGGCAATTCAAGGAAAAGGGTTTCCTCGTGGCTGCCGAGCGTGACGGCTATGTGCTCGATTTTGCCGATTTCGGGAACTCCCCGTTTAACTTCACCCGCGAAAGGGTTGAGGGAAAAACCATTGTGTACAGCACCACAAATGGCACAGGAATAATAAAAATGGCTGAGTCAGCATCGGAAATAGTCATCGGTTCATTCCTGAATATCACTTCCCTGACCAGATGGCTTGAAAAACAGGAGAAAGATGTCGTACTATTCTGTGCGGGATGGAAGAACAGATTCAACCTGGAGGATAGTGTCTGCGCCGGAGCCTTTGCCGAGAGGCTGCTCGGGACATCACTATATCATACAATCTGCGATTCAACCCTGGCAGTGCTTGATCTGTGGAGATTGGCAAAAGATGATCCGGAAGGTTATATCGAAAAGGCTGCACAGAGGAGCCGCCTGAGGGACAAGGGCCTGGATGATTGCATACCTTTCTGCCTGTCAGCTGATTTTACGGAAAGTATCCCCATAATTAAAATCGGGATTCTTGTTAATAATATTTCATAATTTAAAGGATCATATGTTAATCATTTAACAGTTTAAGCCCTTTAATTATATATTTTTGTTCAATAAACCAGTTACACTATTAACAATCATAATATATTGATCATGAAGAAACATAACTTTTTTGCAGGGCCTTCAATTCTGCCTCAGTACACACTTGACAAAACGGTTGAAGGAATTAGGGATTTTGCCGGTTCGGGATTATCAGTCCTTGAAATATCACACAGGAGCAAGGAGTTCATTGCCTGTATGAACGATGCGATAGCCCTTGTGAAGGAGCTTCTTGAGGTGCCATCGGGTTACCAGGTACTCTTTCTTGGCGGCGGTGCAAGCCTTCAGTTTGCAATGGTGCCGATGAACCTTATGATCAGTAAGTCTGCTTACCTGGTTACCGGAGAATGGGCCACCAAGGCGTTCAAGGAAGCAAAGTTATTCGGAGAAGCCGTAGAGGTTGCTTCCTCGAAAGACCGGAATTTCAGTTATATACCCAAAAACTACCACGTTCCTGAGGATGCCGATTATTTCCATATAACAACCAATAACACGATTTTCGGGACACAGCTCAGGAAGGATCCTGATGTTAAGGTGCCTCTTGTTGCAGATATGTCATCCGATATCTTCAGCCGCCCTGTGGATGTTTCGAAGTACTCAATAATATATGCGGGTGCACAGAAGAATCTGGCTCCTGCCGGGGTAACCGTGATTATTGTCAGGGAAGATATTCTTGGAAAGGTGAGCCGTCCTGTCCCGACGATGCTTGACTACAGAACCCATATCAAGGCAGAATCCATGTTCAACACACCCCCGGTTTTTGCAGTCTTTGCAGCACAGCAAACCCTTAGGTGGATTAAGGATCTCGGAGGGGTTGAGGCTATGCAGAAGAAGAATATCAGGAAAGCCGGAATGCTATACGACGAAATAGACAGGAACAAACTGTTTGTGCCGACAGTAAGCGACCCGGAGGACCGATCCCTTATGAACATCTGTTTCGTTATGGCCGAAGGGTACAGGGAGCTTGAAGCCCCGTTCCTTGATTTCGCCAAATCAAAGGGACTGATAGGTCTGGCAGGCCACCGCTCGGTGGGCGGTTTCCGTGCTTCCACTTACAATGCCCTGCCCGAAGAGAGTGTGACAGCTCTTATTGATGCCATGAAAGAGTTTGAATCAAAAAACTAATAAACTGATCCGATGAAAATACTAGTAGCTACAGAAAAACCATTTGCACCGGTCGCTGTCAGACTCATACGGGAAGTGACTGATGCGGCAGGGTATGAGCTTGCTCTGCTCGAGAATTATACTGATGTTTCG
>CAYRQY010000046.1:0-13367 GCA_964426435.1 uncultured Rikenellaceae bacterium
TGAGTAGAGCCTTTCTGGATCAGCTTCAAACTCGGTGTAGCTTCCCGAAGTGTCGTCAAGGAGAACCGGATAACAAGGTATTCCTCCCGCCCTGATTATTATTTCTTTAATTGCCTTCAGGGGAAGGAACGATTTCTCGTCTTCCTCCACAAAGGCTGCTCCTCCGCTCTTCAGAAGGTTAGATCGTATCTCATTCTCGAGGAGTGCTTTGTCATCAGGGCCAGCCAGCGACTTTTTCCCTCCGCAGAGTGCCTCTATGAACGCAATGGCCTGATCGTTGTAATTCTCTTCTGCAAGCAACCTCAGAGCTTTGGCCAGATGACGCTCCCTCACCAGGTTTCTTGCATAGTATTCCTTAATAATGTCGTATGATATGGAGAGTGAGGGATTGACCTTTGCAATAAGATCGTTTAGTTTTGAGATCATTGCCTTTATCTGGTTCTGGCTTTCCATGATCACCCGATCAAGCTGCCTTTTCTGAAACCTTCCGGTCCTGAAAGGATAATCAAGTCCTTTTCCGCAGAAGTATATCCTGCCGGGATTATTCGGATCGTTTATCCTGATTCCCAGCCGCTGCTCCCTTTTCATCAATCCTATAAACTCTATATTCAGAAGAGGGAAGACATTATTCCGCATCGACTCATCAATGAACTCGCTGTAGCCGTCGGTAACATTGAAATCGTTAATTCCCAGAACGGAGATATTCTCTTCTCTAGCCATTCTGAATATTGTGCTCATGTCGGGAAAGGCGCTGAAGGACCAGGGAGTGTGAATATGGCAGTTTGCCTCCCGGCAGGGAGGAAAATCCCGGTCTTTCAGCCTGCTTTTAAGCTCATCGGGGCCCGGGAAGGAAGAAAACAGGTTCATCATCGGAATAACCTTTCTATTTCCCGTATCCTCATCGGATTCAGTGAGCTTTTTTTGCCTGTCAGCCTGACTATCAGTGTCATCCTGGCAGCGTTCTCAAGCACCTCAAGCTTATCGAAAGCCTGGAGCAGGCCTGCTCCGGTTGTCAGTATGCCATGGTTTTCGAGCAGAAGCACATCTGCGTTCCTGGCATTTTCCGAGACCAGTTCGGCAAGGTCGGCCGACCCCATAACGGCATACTCCACTTGCCGCGGAGTGCCGCAGATAGCTTTTGCTTCGGCAGTCAGGGATGTGTCTATCTCCCATTTCATAGCGGTGAAAGCTGAGGCAAAAACCGGATGAGCGTGCACAACTGCCATAACATCCTTGTTTTTCCTGTATATGCCAAGGTGCATGGCAAATTCGATCGAGGGTTTCAGATCAGGAGTCAGATTATCTCCAAGAATAGACATTATCCCAACCTCTTTCCATTTCATTCTGCCCTTGTCGGTCGAGGAAGGGGTTATGACTATAACGTCATCCGATATCTTAAGGCTTATGTTTCCTCCGGAGGTTGTGGTGAGTCCCTGCCGGTAAAGTCTTCTCATAAACCGGGCAACCTCTTTTCTCTCCTTCCTGTAAATGGGTTCGGTTTTCATTCGGACTGCATATGGACCAGATCAGCCACTCCGTTAAGAATATAATGCGGCCGGTAAGGGAAATTGTCTATCTCGCTCCGGCTTGTTATGCCACTCAACACCAGCAGGGTATCTATCTCGGATTCCAGTCCTGCCCTCACATCCGTATCCATCCTGTCGCCTACTACTATTGCCTCTTCGCGTATAACACCCAGCTTCTTCAGGGCTATTCTCATCATCAGCGGATTTGGCTTGCCCACATAGTAGGCTTTCTTACCGGTGGCGATCTCTATGGGCGCAACCAGGGCCTTCGTTGAGGGCGCGACGCCATTCTCAACAGGGCCGCTTATATCAGGATTGGCGCCGATAAGCCTGGCCCCCCTGAGTACAAGGTTGACAGCCAGCTCAATCTTCTCATAATTGTAGCCGTGGGTATCACCTACAACGACGTAATCGGGATTGACATTATTGATTGTATAGCCAACGCTGTAAAGAGCGTGAATAAGGCCTGCGTCACCAATCACGTAGGCGCTGCCGTCGGGTTTCTGACTCGAAAGGAAGCTCGCCGTGGCGAGGGCGCTGGTGTAGAAATGATCCTCTCCCGCATTCACGCCGAGCCTTTTTAGCTTCTCATGAAGCTCCTTCGGAGTCCTTTCGCTGGAATTGGTGAGGAACAGGTACTTCTTGCCGCTGGTTTCAAGCCAGTCAACAAAAGTATTTACACCAGGTAAAAGCTTGTTCCCGTGATAGATAACACCATCCATGTCGATGATGAATCCTGATTTGGACCTGATTTTATCAATTATATTTTCCATATTCTTAAGTTTCGTATGTAAAGATATTAAAAAGCATCTACACTCCCTCTCTGTTGAGTTTTATACTTCTTGCAATGCCTGATTCCTGCCTGGGAGTGTAACCTTTCAAAGGCATAATCCGTTCATTTATTGCATCAAGGATCCATTCCGGCTGGGGAAAGAAGAACTCTTCCATCTCGTATGCCGGAATTATCCAGTTGCGCGATCCCACTACAACCGGAGGAGCATCCAGGTCATCAAACGCAAACTCGGTGATGGTCTGAGCCATCTCTTTGAGGAATGAGCCCCTCGATGAGGCGTCGCTTGCCAGGAGTATCTTTCCTGTTTTCCTGACTGATTTTAATACAGGTTCATAATTGAAGGGTACAAGTGTCCTGGCGTCTATTATTTCAGCACTCACTCCGTGCTCTGAAAGAAGTTTATCTGCCGCTTTGACTGCCTGGTAAAGGGTTGCTCCGATACTTAATATTGTTATGTCTTTTCCCTCCCTCTTAATTTCTGGCTCGCCTATCGGGATCTCGTAATAGCCCTCCGGTACCCCTCCCTTATGAAACATCTCACCGTAATCGTATATTCTCTGGCTCTCAAAGAAGATGACGGGATCTGTTCCCTGCAGGGCGCTGTTCATCAATCCTTTGGCATCGTATGGTGTAGCCGGGAAGATAACCTTTAATCCGGGGATGTGAGCAACAAGCGACGACCAGTCCTGGGAATGCTGTGCCCCGTATTTTGAGCCTACTGAAACCCTCACCACGACGGGCATCCTGATGATGTTGCCGCTCATGGCCTGCCATTTCGGAAGCTGGTTGAACACTTCATCGCCCGAACGGCCAAGGAAATCGCAATACATTATTTCCGCTATTACCCTTCCTCCGCACATGCCATATCCTATGGCAGTTCCAACTATGGCACCTTCTGAAATGGGTGAATTGAAGAGCCTGTCATAAGGCAGAGATTCTGTAAGTCCCCTGTAGACGGCGAATGCGCCCCCCCAGTCGCGGTTCTCTTCGCCCCATGCAGCAAGTGTGGGATCCCTGTAGAAACGATCGATCACAGCTTCAAATATCCCATCGCGCAACTGATATAATTTTGCTTTTGATACATGATTGCCTTCATTATCAATGTAGAATCTCTCCTTGTTCTTAAGAGATCTGACTCTTGGGTTTTCATCATACGGAATAAGAACCCTGGGTTCAGCCTCTTCCATCCTGTCGGCTGACCCGTTGGAGAACATCATCCTGCCTATTGCATCCGGATCGCCTGCCAGATCTATCCTGGGTGATACCTCATCGTTTATTGCCAGCCTCAGGATATGTGCAATCAGCTCAGAGGTCCGGAACCTTATCTCCTCAAGTCTCTCAGATGAAGCAATACCATTGTTTATCAGCTGGTTGCCATACGAAATGATCGAATCTTCCCTCTGCCACGCCTCTATCTCCTCCCTGGTGCGGTAAGAGGATGCATCGGAGGGTGAGTGACCGCTGATACGATAGGTCAGGGTATCGAGGAGTACCGGTCCCCTTTTTTCGTCGATTATCTTTCTTTTACGTCTGAATGCATCGATTACGGCCAGCGGGTTATATCCGTCTATTCGTTCTGTATGCATCATCTCAGGGTTAACGCCGGCACCTACCCGGGCAAGCATGCCGAAACCCATCGTCTCCCCGCAGGTTTGCCCGCCCATCCCGTACATGTTGTTCATAAAATTGAATATGAGTGGCAGGCCTCCCCGGAATTCTCCCTCCCAGAGGGTCCTGTACTGGTCCATGGTGGCAAAACAGATTCCTTCCCATACCGGTCCGCAACCCATTGACGCATCTCCTATGTTGCAGACAACAATTCCAGGCTTTCTGTTGATCTTCTTATAGAGGGCCGCACCCACCGAAATATCGCCCGAACCGCCAACTATTGCGTTGTTCGGATATATTCCGAACGGGGTGAAAAATGCATGCATCGAGCCGCCAAGACCCTTGTTGAATCCGTTCTCGCGGGCAAATATTTCAGCCAGAGCCCCGTAGAGAAGAAAATGAACGGCCAGTTCCCTTATATCCCCCTGAAATCCCTTTTCGACAACCTTCAGTGCTGAGCCCCCGAAGAAGGTGCTCATAATATTGTAGAGCCTCTCTTCATCAAGACAGTTTATGGCAGAGAGCCCTTTGGCAAGGATCTCGCCGTGACTGCGGTGCGATCCGAAAATGTAATCTTCGGCATCCAGGGTATAGGCCATACCCACGGCTGAAGCTTCCTGGCCAATTGAGAGATGGGCAGGACCGGGATGATTGTATTTTATTCCGTTGTATTCATTTGTGGTCTTGATCTGGTTCAGCATGGTTTCAAACTCCCTTATTATTACCATATCGCTGAAGATCCTGATTAAATCTCCGTTGCTGTAATTCTCCCGCTCTTCAATGATACTTTTATTATACTGGTTTACGGGGATCTTACCAAATTCGATAAAATGTGGTTTTCTTATCTCAGCCGGATCTATGTTCTGATTTTTTGGCATATTCTGTAATTAAATATTCAACTCTTTTACCTCTCATCTCTCATCTTCCGCTCCGCGGAACTGCGTCGCTTCGCTCCTTGACTCATCTATCGCCTATCATCTATCATCTATCATCTATCATCTATCATCTATCATCTATCATCTATCGCCTATCATCTATCGCCTATCATCTATCGCCTATCATCTATCGCCTTCAAACTTCTCTATCTCCTTCTTTATTTCCCTGAGGAACAAGGTTGCCGGACCTCCGTCGATGGCACGGTGGTCGTAGGTGAGCGACAGGCCGAGGAAAGGGACGAATCCGAATACATTATTCCCTGTCTCGGCCGGCCGGTGGGTTATTGCACATACTCCCAGAATAGCTGTCTGGGGCAGGTTAATGACCGGAGTGAACATTTCCACCCCATAGCTTCCCAGGTTGGAGACAGTAAATGATGCGGCGGTGCTGCTTTGGAGTTCCGGATCGATGCTGCCTTTCCTGCAGGATTCAGCAAGCGACCAGAGTCCTTCAGAGAGTTCCTGCAGGCTCATGTCATCGGCATTCGTCATTGCAGGAACCAGGAGTCCTCTCGGTGTGTCCACGGCAATTCCGAGGTGTACTTTATTGAACCTCCTTATCCTGTCGCCCAGGAAATGGGCATTTGCATCGGGGAATTTCCTGAGGGCTTTGATTACGCACCAGCAGATCATATCGTTAAGGGTAATATCCTGAACGGCACCTTTGCCGGCAGATTCTGCCTTTATCCTGCGCCTTGATTCAAGAATCTTCCTGGCATCGGCACTCATATGATGGGTAAGCTGGGCTGAGTTCTGAAGTGACGAAAGCATGGCTCCTGCTATCAGTTTCCTTATGTTGGTCAGCGGCTGCTCGGTGTATTCCGCTGCAGAAGTTTCCTGCGCCCCGGAAGTTGCAGGAATGACTGCCAAAGCAGCTTCGATATCCCTGCAGATTATCCTTCCGTTGGGGCCGGATCCGGAGATTGTCCGGTAATCAAAATTTTCGGATTCAGCTAACTTTCTGGCCCTGGGCGATATTTTCCTCCTGGCCGGATCTGAGAATTCATCCGGGCTGCTTGCAACTAATGCTGTTATGATACTCTGTGTTCCAGTGGGCTCATTATTCTCCCCGGGTTCTGCTGCCGGCTCTTTAGGGCCTCCCGAAGGGCGAAAAGAATCTGCTGATTCGCCTGGTGAGCCTATAACTGCAACATTAACCAGTACCGGGACCTCATCACCCTCACCGAAGAAAATGTCGAGAAGTGTTCCCCCTGCCGGCGATTCAAAATCGAAAGCTGCCTTGTCTGTCTCGTAAGAAAACAGGATCTCTCCCTCTGTAACAGATTCTCCCTTCTGCCTGAACCACTTAGTTATTATACAGGATTCGACCGACTGTCCCTGCTTTGGCATTATTACGGCTGTGGCCATTTTTTCAATTTTTCGTTTAGTGTTCTTGTCCCCCGGTGAGCGTTTGTGTTTGTTGCCTGGCGTTTCCCATTCTGCTTCCTGCTGTTACTGACTTGTTATGATAAGTTCATTAAACATTAAAAAACATATGATAAAACTGCTAATTTTCAGGCAGTACAAAAATAAATGATTAAACTTGTATTTACAAGTAATAATCAATATATTTACAAAAAAAAATGATGAATCAGCAGGCAGGCCTACCACGGCACAGGAAACTGTATGAAATACTGCGGAGGCATATTACTGAAGGCATATACAGGGACGGGGATCTGCTCCCCTCCGAAAATGAGCTGTGCCGCCTTTACGGCCTTACCAGGCCTACAGTAAGACAATCCCTGGCCAATCTTGCTGCGGACGGCTACATAAGGAAGCACCAGGGAAGGGGAAGCATAGTGCATCATGCCCCGAGGGAAATAGGGATTCTGTCAGTTTCCGGAACAACCACTGCGCTTGGCGACAGAAACCTGAGGACTGTGATAATTGTGAAACCCGTGCTGATTCCATGGCCTGATGATTTCATGTTTGCCCTGAGCGCACTGGAGAAGGAGTCGGGATGTATTTATATGGAGAGGCTGAGATTGCTTGACGGATTGCCCATATTCTTTGACATAACATATATTGCAAGCATTAATCTTCCGAGAATAACTGCACGACAGTTCGAAAACAGATCTCTCTTCAGGATTCTGAGGGATCATTACAATATTGAGATAAAGGGCGGGGAGCAGAGAATCAAAGCCATTCCGGCTTCAGGCAGGATGAGCAGGTTTCTGAGAATCAGAAAAGGCCAGCCTGTGCTTCACCTGGAGAGGAAAATGGAAACAAATGTCAGCAACCTGTTCCTATACTCCTCAATTTTCTGCAATACAGGAAAATACTCAATTTACGGAACGTTCTGACAGGTCGGTGCCGGATTATATGTCAGAACGCTCTCCTGATAAATAATCATTACCCTGAATATTAAGGTTTTTTTAAAAAAAAATCTTAATTTTACATTCGGTAATTTGCGTAAGAGTTTAGAAAACAGATCTACAACCTATTTTTTAACCACATAATTAACTAACCTATGAAGAACCAGAAACTATTATGGTCGAGGCGTCGTTTCCTCGGCTCAGCGGCCGCCGGGATGGCAGGTATTGTGATTCTCCCGCGCCTTGCCACATCATGCAAGACCAGCACCGATACGGATATCAAACTGGGGTTTATCGGCCTTGGAAGGCAGGCAATGTTCCTGCTTAACGGTTTTATCCAGATAGAAGGTGTAAAGGTTCTTGCCGGGTGCGATGTCTACGGGATCAAGCGTACCCGTTTTGAGAGGAGGGTCAACGCTTTCTATGCCAAAGAGCAAAAAAAGGTGGATGTGAAGACTTATGAGAAGTACGAGGATCTCCTTGCAAGGAAAGATATTGATGCTGTAATAATAGCTGTACCTGACCATTCACATGCCATGATAGCGATCGCTGCATGCATGGCCGGCAAGGATGTTTACCTCGAGAAACCCCTTACTTTCACCATAAAGGAGGGTCAGGAACTGAGACGCGTTGTTCGTGAAAATAACAGGATCCTTGCGGTAGGCAGTCAGCAGCGTTCCGACGAGGGCTTCAGGCATGCCGTTCAGCTGGCCCAGTCAGGAGCCCTCGGAAAGATCAGCCTTGTAAATGCTTACGTCGGAGCGCCTCCAAGGCCATATGATCTGCCCGAGGAACCTCTTCCTGCTGACCTGAACTGGGATCTGTGGCTTGGTCCGCTCCCTGCAGATATTCACTTTAATCACGAGCTGAACCCTCCGATATCCCTCGATCCCGAACAGGACGAAACCATCTGGGGTGCATGGCGCTGGTACAAGGAGATGGGCGGCGGATTTACCACCGACTGGGGTGCACATATGTTTGATATAGCCCAGTGGGGTCTCGGAATGGACAGGAATGGCCCGGTTGAAATATCTCCTATTGGTGATGGCACGGAATTCATGAGCTTCAAATATGCTGACGGAGTTGTTATGACCTCAGAACCATTTGATGAAAAGCTGACCAAGGGTGTGAAATTCTGGGGTGATGGAGGCTGGATTGAAGTGTCCAGGGGTTATTTCAATGCTTCCGATCCCGCTTTCAATCCTCCTAAAAGTGAAGCTATTGAAGGCCCGTACGAAACCAGGATCCCTCACCAGATTAATTTCATCGAAGCTGTCCGGAACAGGGTTGATCCAGAAGTGCCTGTGGAAATAGGCCACAGCAGCTGTACAGTCTGTACTCTTGGGAATATCGCATGCGAACTAATGAGGACAATCAGGTGGAATCCTCAGTCAGAAACATTTGTCGACGATACCGACGGTGCTGCAACCCGGCTGCTCCACTATGAATACAGGGCTCCATGGAAACTGATCTGACAATCAGATAAAAAACAAAAAGGCCGTCCTGAATTAACAGGACGGCCTTTTTGTTTTAAGGAGCTTACTAAATCTTTTTAACTTTTATGGCAACCGGTCCCTTCTCCCTCATCTCTACCTCAAATTCAACCGTCTGGCCGGTCTCAAGTTCAGTCTGAGGAACCTCCAACCCGGAGCGGTGGATGAAAATGTCTTTTTCATCTTCCGTCTGAATGAACCCGTAACCTTTTACTCTGTCATACCATTTTATAGTACCTTTCATAATAATCAGTTTTTGTGTTCCTAACCTCTGTTATCCCTTCTTCTGTCGCCACCCCCCCTGCGATCGTTGTCGCCTCTGAAGTTGCTTCTTCTTTCGGTTCTTTCAATTGATTCGTTAACGATTATGTTTCTTCCGCTAACCTCTTTACCGTTAAGTTCCTTAATTGCTTTCTTGGCTTCACCGTCATCCGGCATCTCAACGAAACCAAAACCTTTGCTTTTACCGGAGTATTTGTCAAAAATGATTTTTGCGCTTGATACTTCGCCATACTCCTCAAAAATTTCTCTTAATTCTGCTTCCTGCATTTTGAAATTAAGACTTCCGACATAAATGTTCATAATTCAATAATTAAAGTATTTAAAAACAGTTACAAAGATCATACTAATTTTTGATATGTGAAAATATTTCTTATAATATAATGAATTTTAATGTTATTTGGTTTTTACCGGAGTATGTGCCTCTTTTCAAATGCTACAACACTCAAAGAACAATATGGTTCAGTACAATGGATATTAATTTTGATATTTTTGCGGTGAATACCCGTTTTCGCTAACAGCTGTTAATTACTTATATGCCTGTATGACAAGTATTATCACCGACAAAACAATTACTCAGGCAATTATTTCAATTGCTGCCATTATCATCCTGTTCTCCGCCTTCTGGTACTCTGCAGACAGGCAATTGCTTCAAATGCTGCTTAAGAAACTGAAGTATCCGCCTCTCTCGGGGCCTGCGTTGGAATTCACCTCGGAGAAACTGACCGGAATCCTTATGACAGGCGTGCTGCCCCTGATACTGTTTGTGTTCGTCCTCAAGCAGCCAGTTTCCGGCACGGCAGCACCGGTTTCAGGCTCCGGGAAAACCGGTTATCTGGTTTATCTCATTCCTTTGCTGACAGCAGTAATCTCTTTCTTCTCCTCACGCAATAAAGAGCTATGGAAATATTCACCCCGGCTGAGAGAGACAGTATGGAACACTGGTCATGTATTCCTTTCATCCGGCCTCTGGATCGCTTACCTTCTGGGTTATGAGTTTCTATTCAGGGGTATACTCTGGTTTGCCTGCTATGAAGCTTTCGGGTTTCAGGCTGCCCTTATTGTTAACCTCATCCTCTACTCCCTGGTTCACCTTCCGCAAGGCACTTTCATGACATTGGGCGCAATCCCTCTCGGGGTATTACTGTGTTGCATGAGCTTCCTTACAGGCTCCTTCCTTCCTGCCTTCCTTACTCATGCCTGTATGGCAGTAACAACCGAATTATCAAGCTTTTATCATAATCCTGAGTTCCGGTTCTCACGCACCGGACATTAATACACAAAGAGATGAAGATATTCATTACAGGCGGTACGGGATTCATAGGACAACGACTGGCGGAAAAACTTGCGGAAGATAGCAATGAGGTGGTTCTTCTTCTCCGGAATCCTGCGAAGGCCCTGAAGTTCAATTCAGGAATGATCTCCTTCGTAAAGGGAGATATACTTGACGAGGATGCAATAGACGAGGGAATCAAGGGAGCTGATACCGTTTACCATATGGCAGCCTATACAAAACCGTGGTCTGAAGACCCCGGCATGCCGAATAAAATAAACGTAATGGGAACCCTCAATGTCCTTGAGGCAGCTGTCAGAAACGGTGTCAGAATAGTGGTCATAACCTCCACTGCCGGCACAATGAGTTATTCGCGCGATGGCAAACCGGTAGGGGAGACGACAAATTCTGATCCTCAGTTCCACACAGAATATGAAAAAACGAAGGCTGAGGCGGAGCGGCTTGCTGCCGGGTATTCCGGTAAAATACCGTGTGTTGTAATCGTAAACCCGACAAGGGTATACGGACCGGGAGAACTATCCAAAAGCAATTCGCCGACACGGATAATGAAGCTTTACAGAAAAGGACTCTGGAGGGTTATACCCGGCAGCGGAGATTCAGTAGGCAACTACGTATTTGTGGATGATGTTGTTAACGGACATATCCTGGCCGCTCAGAAAGGCGTAAGCGGTGAACGCTATATTCTGGGGGGAGAGAACCTGAGCTTTAATGAACTGTTCAATGCGCTGGGCGAAACCACCGGAAAAACGCGAAGAATGCTGAGAGTCCCTTTACCAGTGCTTGAAGTTGTAGTAAAGATCGCACAGTTCATCGCGGATCTTGCAGGCCGTCCACCGGTAATTACAAAAGAATGGCTTGCCAGGTATATGAATGACTGGATTATGTCGAGTGAGAAGGCAATTAACCATCTGGGCTACACTTTTACACCTTTCAGGGAAGGTGCAGCCATAACCCTGAACTGGCTTAACACTGCGAAAAACAAAATCAGCAGGTGAGCAGGATAACGAAATGAATGAGCCGGCTCCTGAAATGTTGGTGTAATTTCATCAGGACTAATATGCACGGTGAACCACTCCGGTCTTGAACTGAGACTGTAATTATTTGTTTAACCATTCCTGAAAATCCTGAATTAAAATAAAGAATATTGTTACCTTTGCTACCTGCCTTCAAAAAGGTTATTAACAAATCAAAACCTGCATCTATGGGAAAAGGAGACAAGAAGTCAAGAAGAGGTAAAATTATTCTGGGAACTTACGGAATAAGACGGAAAAGAAAGAAGAACGTTGTGAAGACTGTTCAACCTCCCGTTCCGGTTCCGGAAAAGGAAAAGAAGGAAAAGAGATCTTCCGGAGGAAAAAAGGAAGTCAGGGAAGTCGCCCCGGTGAAGGAAGGTGCTGAAGTAATCCAGGTTAAGGAGGTCAACGAAGTAAAGGAAGCCGTCCCTGTTCCTGATGTCAGGGAAGCAGTGGCAGCTGATGATGTAAAAGAGGCCGCTAAACCAAAAGAAGCAGCTGCCCCAAAAGTTAAGAAACCAGTCAGGGCCGCCAAGCCGAAAAAAGATACCCCCGGTGAAACTCCTCCTGCTAAAAAGGGAGAAGCCAAAACCACAAAGGCAGCGAAAGAGAAAAAATAAAACAGTTGTCCTTCGCCTTCAACCCTTCGTCAGCAGCCACCGGTAATCGTCGGGATCTATTCGTGCTTCAATAATCACAGGCGCTTCAAGGGAAACGGCTTCATTGACTGCCCTTGACATCTCTTCTGATGAGCCTGCGTGCAATACCTTAATACCGAGGAATATATCTGATCCGAAAAAGTTGCCGTTGTAAAGCATTGTACCATAATTTTCACACCCTGCCCACGATTGTTTAAGTCTTATCAGGTTAAGTTCTCCATCGGAGAACACTACTGTAATAACAGGCAGGTTATAACGTCTTGCGACCATCAACTCTCCGGCTGTCATCAGAAATCCTCCATCGCCGGTAATGCATGCAACACTTCTCTGAGGGTATTGCAACCGGGCAGCCAGCGCAGCAGGAATACCGAAACCCATACCGGACCATCCGTTTGACATCAGGAGCATCCCGCCGGGGCCCGAACGCCAGTACTGGCCTGCCAGATGCAAATGTGACCCGACATCAGCCGTTACTATGGTATCGGACGGTAATTCTTCCATAAGAACAGAGAGAGCGGCAACGGGCCCGAAATGGCCTGTAAATCCCTTAAACACGGCCTCCATCTCATCCCTGACTCCCCTTATAAGTCCCTTCTCAAAAACCAGGGAACCCGGATTCAGGTTGCCGAGCATCCTGAACCATTCAGCCGGAGGGCCTGTAAAATGTTCGACAATACCCTTCTCCGGAAGATCAGTGTCTTTGACATCGAAGTGAATAAGAGGCACTTCCGGGATCCACGATTCGTAGTTGTATTCCACCTGATCGTATCCAAGGCCGATAATAAGATCAGCTTCTGACCATATGTCTTCGAGATAATCGCTGAGTGCATGGAAAAGTACGCCGGCATATGATGGGTGTTCTTCCGAGAGAATACCCTTTGCCATGGGTGTAAAAACGACCGGAATTCTGTATTGTTCAAGAAATGCTTCAAGCTGTCGGCCGATGCCGTGCCTGAAAGCTGAAAGACCTGCGGCAATGAGCGGCCTTCGTGAATCCTGCAGCAGTTTAACTATCCTTTCGGTGCCATATTCAGTTCCTTCATATATTTTTTTCTCTTCCGGAGCAATTCCCGCCGCACCATCTGTCTCCTCCCCGGCAATATCCGATGGAAGTCCGATATGGACCGGTCCCGGATACTCCTCATTACATTTGAGAAATGCCCCGGACAACACCCCGGGGACCGTTTCAGGGGTGATCCTGTAAGTTGCTTTTGTCACCGGCTTGAAGAGTTTCTGGTGATCAATGTTCATTTGAGTTGTACGATTGATCATGCTGCTGCCTGTCTCGCTCGTCAGGGCAATAACAGGCGACCGGTCGAGAAGAGCCCCGCCTGTCCCCGAAGCAAGGTTTACTGCCCCGGGACCATAGGTGGCATGACATACCCCCGTAATACCGGTCAGTCGGGCTGATACTGCAGCCATGACCGCTGCGGCTGATTCGCCGGAGGTGAG
>CAYRQY010000047.1:0-13266 GCA_964426435.1 uncultured Rikenellaceae bacterium
TTAAGCATTCTGTTAAACTGCTCTGTTTGTGATACGTTCTTGTCGATCAGGCTGTTGTATCTGGACTGGAGTTCGTCGTGCAGGGCTGTTAGAGTGTTTATCTGGCCGGTAAGATCATTGACGGTCCCGTCCCTCTCAGTAATAATTTTCTTCAGTCCGGCATTCTCATTTTGTTTTGAGGCCAGGTTCTCACATAGCATGTCTCTTTCGCTTACCACCGCTTTAAGGTTCTTGCTCCACGTAAACGGGGTCTTATAGGGAATATAATCACCACATTTGTATACCGGCGCGCATGAGTTAAAGCAGAAACAGAGAATCACGGGTATCAGGGGATAAATCAGTCTCTTCATAATTGTCATCTATTAATTAATAATTGAACTGGATAAAAATAATCTAATTTCTGATTTATACGAGATGAAATCAGAAATGTTAGGGTTGTGTTTGTGATCATACCGGATGGTGGCAAAACCCCCTTACCTATATCCCCGTTAACGAATATGCGATAGGCTAATGTCCTAGAAACCAGGTGTATTCATTATCAGACTCTTTTTGATACTCATTTCCGGAGGGAATATCTGTTCAAGTCTTATAACTTCTGTTGCTCTTGATTTTTTTGGAGAGGTGGTCACACCTGTTGCCAGTTCGATTGCTTTAGCAACCATAGGGTCTGTAATGTCTCCAAAAGGGACCGCACCGACAGGGTCATCATCAATCTCGTGATCAGGTATGAGGCCATTTTCGAAGTCGGTAAAACCCTGAATATTAGCGAATTTCATTACAATAGGCATCATTGCCCATTTCTCCGTATCATCAGGTATCACCCACGAACCCGCGTACTTGCCGTATGTGGGTTCACCTATCTGAACCACATCCATATAGGGTTTAAGCCCGATGATAAGCAACTCGCTGGCTGAGGCTGAACGGGAGGTGGTTAAAACATAAACGCGGTTCATGTTAATGTTTGAAGAGACAGTTTTTAGTTTGTAGTAGAGGTAATCAGAATAATTGTTGAATTCAAGGTATCGCTGAAGTTCATAATTGTATTTGAGCTGTACCAGTGTCTCCCTGTTTAGGGTTATGTTAAAAGGAGCAATTTCCGAGGCAAGGTGCAAGACAGCCCCTATGTCACCACCGGGATTATAGCGCAGGTCAACAATCAATTCTGAAATACCTTCATTCTTAAACTCATTGAAAATATTGTCCAGCACAGGCAGGAACATGTTGTTCTTACCCGACAGGAACTCAACGTATGCCAGATATCCGATTTTTACACCATCAATGTCAAGTACCTCATGATGAATTGCAGGATTGGTTTCAGTAACCCTGGCAACCAGGTTAAGCGATTTGTCGGTAAACGTCAGGGCATTGTTCACCACTGCTCCCAACTGGACCGAATAGTTTGTGCCTGAGAACAGTGTATAATAATTGGTCCTGTCGAGAAGGGTATTGTTAATTGACAGAATGATGTCGCCTCTCTTCAACCCGGCCTCCTCCGCCGGTGACCCGGGATAGACATAGCAAACCACTATAATGACGTTATCCTGGCCCGCCAGGTAAAATGCCGGATGGTAACCCATTGTTACCGGATCGCCGCTCAGTTCAGCCGACAGCGAAGCATAATCATCTGTTATGTATGACCATTTATCCTTATCCTTGTATATAAGCTTCGTGAAATATACTTCCGGATCACTTTCAAGGGTGAGGTCTATATTAACAGGAATAAGGTTATTCCAGTAGTAATACAGGCTCATGGTCTCAAATATCCATTCATTGGTTGCGATAATATCTGCGGGAATCTTGTTGGTATCGTCGGGAGGGACATCCTTTTTCCTGCATGCAGTAACCAGTAACAACAGTATAATTGCTGTAATTATGTGATTTTTAACTCTTTTCATCTCCTGATATATAAGTTTGAAAAACTGACAGATGAGAGTACTACAAAAATTATTCCACAAAATTAAAGCAAATCCGCGACATAAAAAAAACCCGGGCAGCACAGCTCCCGGGTTCATTGAATTATTAAATTCTTCAGATTTTACATGAGTATCTGCCTGGCATACCCGACACAGGTTTTTGTCTCCTTGACTGCATTCGACCATGGTGCGATCTGGTATTCAAGTTCGATATCGCAATAGATCGGCCACTTCTTTTCCTTGATCAGCAGAAGAACGTCTTTCAGGGGCACCTCTCCCTGTCCCCAGACCTGGTTCGTGTTGGCAGGCTCGGTATTGGGTCCTGTTTTGTCTTTGATATGCAGGCTGAAGATACGTTCGTGATACTTCTCAATCATTTCGTTGGGGTGTATCCCTGTGGAACCGAAGAAGTGTCCGGCATCGAAGTTCATCATTACAGCAGGGGAAACTGCAAGGAAGGGGTCGTAACTGAAGCCGGGGGTTGCGAACTGCGCATGATTGTGGAAGATTGCGTACATTCCATGTTTTTCAGCAAAAGGAGCGAGTCTTTTTACTGCCTCTTCACCAATTTCCTCTGTAACTCCCTTGGCTCCCATTGCCTTGGCAGTCCTGAAGGCATAATCAATCTCCTCGTCTGACCAGCGGGAAGGTGAGAATTTCACTATATGAACATTGATGCCCGCGTCGTTAAATAACTTTTTAGCTTCAAGCACTTTTGCTTCAGGCAGTGACACTCTCCACTGCTTGAGGTCTTCGCCGTATTTTGCCACAGCTGCTTCCTGCTCCGGAGTCAGCTGGCGACGTTGGAAGCCACCGCCCTGGGCAGCTGCGGGAGCTGCTCCCTGGCCTGCAGGTCTTGCACCTGGCTGCTGTGCGGGAGGCGGAGGGGGAGGAGGAGGTGCCTGCTGCCTCTGAGCCGCCATAATTGCGGTCATCGGATTCTGTGGAGCACCAAGGAAAGTCTCGAGGTCACCGCTCATCAGTTCAATTGAGCTTACGTTAGCCTCCCTGCAATACTTGATTATGTTCTCGACACCGCCCGGCATACTGCGCCAGCTGTAGGTTATGGCACCTATCTGAACACCTCCGAAATTTGAATTTGGCTTGCCGGATTCTACTGGAGCAGGTGTCGCAGCTCCCTGGCATGAAACTGAGAACGGGACCATCGTGATGGCTGCAGCTGCAGCTGTGCCTCCGATGAATTTTCTGCGGGAAATACCGCTTTTGTGGCTTTTCAATTCTTTCATCATATATCAGGTTTAAAATCAACGAATCGGGGAGTAAAAATAAGAAAAGTTCTTAACGGCCGATGCATAGTTGAGATTAGAATTAATAATTTTTAACGTATATGATAAGTCCGTTATTAAACAAGCAGTTGGGTGAACAGATTCGAAAAGGACAACACTCACCTGGTTGTTATTAGAATATCTGCCGGTGGCAACCCGGGCGATGTCGCCCTCAGTTTAATAACACCGTCCTTAATTCCTGATTTTAATATTACGAGGCATTTTCCATGCCATGCTTTTCTTAATGGCTGCAGATAACTTTCCAGGCTTACGGGATTTGCATTTCCGACAGCTGCTATGGTGCCGGGTCCTTCCACTTCAAAGCTGATGAGGTTTTCGGCAAGAGGATTCCTGGTTCCTGACGCATCGGTCACCTCGACAGTTATATAGCTGAGATCCTGTCCGTCAGCCTTTATGATTGTCCTGTCGGCCGACAATTTTATTATTGCAGCATCTCCGGCACTCTTAAGTTCAGCGGTTCCGACCTGTCTCCTTCCGTTGTATCCCACGGCTCTTAATGTTCCCTGCCGGTATGGCACCTGCCATACGGCTTTAAATTCGGTTGAACGGTTAGTTGGTTTTCTGCCGAGTGATTTACCATTAAGGAAGAGTTCTGCCTGTTCACAGGAAGAATATAGAGTCACCTCAAAAACCTTTCCTTCTTCCCCCGGCCAGTTCCAGCTGTCGGTAACATCATGCCAGTGCCACTTGGACCACGACTGTCTCTCATCACTTATCTCAAATGAGGGAGATGGAGGAGTTACCCAGACCGAAAGCTGGTTTTCCATCCAGAGAACGTCCCTGTAATATGACTGGGGCCGTTTCCATCCGCAGATGTCAATATCCCCGCAGTATGCAAGGTTCCATGGAAAGAAACTCCGGCTCTGGGGGTATCCTCTCCATCCGATACTGGCCTCTCCAAGATAGTCCCATGCTGTCCAGACAAAATCACCAATCACATAGCTGTTGTCCAGAACGCCCATCCAGCTTTGAAAAGCTTCAAGAGGAAATGACTCGGAGCAATATATTATTCTTTCCGGAAGACGTGCGTGATCCTGCTCATAGAGACTCCTGTTATTCCCGCTGGCGAAAGCCGGGTAATTATAGCCTGCAATATCAAGGGTTGCGAAATAGTTGTCTTTATCGGGCCGGATATCATTTACGGCTGAGGTAACAGGCCTGGTCGGATCGAGTGACCTTACATAATCGCCCATCATTTTAGCTACAGCGGCTACCTCGGGGGTATGCCTGTTGGGTATCTCATTTCCTATACTCCACATTATGACCGACGGGTGGTTACGATCACGCAAAATCATACTCTCGGTATCCTTTTTCCACCAATCGGTGAAGTAGAGGTTGTAATCCTCGGGGTTCTTTGGTTCAAACCATGTGTCGAATGATTCATCTATTACCAGCATTCCGAGGCGGTCGCAGGCATCGAGCAATGCCCTGGACGGGGGGTTGTGGGCTGACCTTATCGCATTGAAACCGCTGGCCTTGAGTATCTCAACGCGTCTCTCCTCAGCCCTGTCAAACGCTCTTGCACCAAGCGGCCCGTTATCGTGATGAATACATCCTCCCTTTAGCTTCACCGGTTTACCGTTAAGCCTGAACCCCGATTTTGTGTCGAAAGATATGGTTCTTATACCGAACCTGGTATCCGTGATGTCTGCAACCTCTCCGTCAACAAGTATCTCCGTACGGGCGGAATAGAGTGCCGGGGTTTCAACCGACCAGAGCCGGGGATTCGCTACTCTCACCTCTTGTGTGAATTCTGCCGTTGCACCCGCACTCAGGATCTCTTCACTTTCACTTTTTACAATCTCCGATTTACTGGCCTCCGAGATTCTGGTAATCAGTCTGATCTTTTTCTCACTGTCGCTGGTGTTAATAATCCGGGTTTTAACATTAACCAATGCGTCTTTTTCTGAAACTTCAGGGGTAGTAACAAAGGTACCCCAGGGAACGACATGCACCTGCGGAACGACAATAAGCCAGACATGCCTGTAAATACCTGATCCTGAGTACCATCTGCTGTTTTCTCCTTCATTTCTGACCTTCACGGCCAAAATGTTGTCAGCATCGGTTCTTACCCGGTCGGTTACATCGAACCAGAAGCTGGAGTAGCCATACGGGTGTTTCCCGGCTGATCTGCCGTTCAGCCACACTTCACTGTTCATATAGACACCCTCGAACATTATTATAAACCTTTTTCCCTGCATCTCGGGAGGTATTCTGAAACTCTTCCGGTACCAGCCTGTTCCACCGGTTGTGAAGCCTCCGTTTACCTGGCTTATTGCATCAATGTCAAATGGCGATTCAGTGCCCGGCAGGTCCTCAATGCTCCAGTCGTGGGGCAGATCAATCTGCCTCCATTCCGAATCATCGAAGGCGGGGCGCTCGGCACCCTGTGCCCCGCCCCGGTGGAACTTCCACCCCGGGTCAAACAGGATCTCACGGGGTATCCCTGCGTTTTGTGAAACAGCTTTCTGAGGCTGTAACAATGCCAGAGATATAAAAAAACAGGCAAACAGACTGATTGGTCTCATCATCTTTTCTTATTATTTTACTGAAGGTTTATATTTTATATTCCCGATCTTTATCACAACAGGATTTGGCCATTTATAGTTGGTGTACATGCGGTGACCATTCACAGCACTTATTGTAACCCCTGAAGTGCCCGTGGTTACATAAATACCGGCATCGGCACCTTCCCTGTATTCAATCAGTTTGCTGCCGTAACCGGGAATTGATGCATTTGTTGCATCAGAACCGCTGAGGGATCTGAACTCAATGACCTTTCTTTCCCCGAAAGGCCAGTTTGCGCCTCCCTGGACAAATGCATACACTGCCTTGCTCTTCCTGTTCATTGTGAACCAGATATCTCCTTCCTTTATGGTCTCCCACGGCCTGATATCGTGTATCGCTTCCCTGTTGACAAACATCCAGAGAGCTACCTCGCGAAGCAGGGCTTCCTGTTCAATCTGTATCTCACCGTCGGGTTTGGGTCCTACATTAAGCAGCAGGTTTCCTCCCTTGGCCCTGGTCTCGATAAGCATGTTGATTATTTCCGTTCCGCTTTTATGGGGATCATTTGTTGGTTTATACTGCCAGTCGGTACCCATTGTGAAGCATGCTTCCCAGGGGCCTGGAATTGGTTTGTCCGGAAGCCTCTGTTCAGGTGTTTCCATTGCACCGCGCGTAACCACTATTTCGGGATTGATCTCCCAGGCAAGCTCCCGGAGTCCTTCAGCAGGGCCATCGAGAAAGAGGATATCGATCTTGCCGTAATTGCCCAGCAATTCAGTAAGCTGAGACTTGTCAAGTTCCATCAGTCCTGCATTATTTACCGGATAGTGCATCGGATGCTGCAGTCTGCCAATAGGAATCTTATTCCGGTAGAGGTAATGGAAATCCTCCGGGGAGAAGTAGAGCCCGATTGCAATTCCATATTTACGGAAAGCATCTATGACCTCCTTTGTAATATCACGTCCAAAGGGTGTGTTCATCACGCTGAAATCTGTTGTTCTGGTATCCCACATGCAGAAACCGGAATGATGCTTGGCAGTAAAAACAACATACCTCATGCCTGCAAGTCTGGACAGGATAGCCCACTCTTCAGGATCAAATTTTTTTGGATTGAAAGTTGCCGGCAATTCGCTGACAAATCTGTTGAGATAATCATCGGAAGCACCTGCCATTGAATGACTGATGACGACACCCAGCTGTGAGTCCATGCTCCAGTGAATGAACATTCCGAAGCCCAGGTCCGTAAACCACTCTTCTCTTTCAGGTCTGTTGTTATTCTGCTGAGCACCTGAGATTATGGTTATTACAAGGCATAATAAAATGAAAATGATCTTCTTCATAGTATAGCGGTCGTTAATATTACTGGTGAAACGGGTAAATCAGAAGCAAGATAAATATTTTTTGGACTTTTTGCCGAGAATATTATTTTTACTGTCAAAAGATAACCATCATGATAGTTACCTGTGTATATGTTCATGTGAAGGATGAAGCGATAGATCAGTTTATAGAAGCAACCACGGCCAATCACCTCGGATCGGTGAAGGAACCGGGGAACCTCCGGTTTGATCTTCTTCAGCAGTCTGACGATCCGTCG
Source organism: uncultured Rikenellaceae bacterium (assembly GCA_964426435.1). GTDB lineage: Bacteria > Bacteroidota > Bacteroidia > Bacteroidales > VadinHA17 > LD21. The sequence continues at coordinate 7,323 of CAYRQY010000047.1, forward strand.
CGCTTTATGGTATATGAGGCATACGAATCGGAGGAGGCCGCGGCGGAACATAAAAATACCTCCCACTACATTAAGTGGCGGGATACCGTACAGAACATGATGGCCGAAACTCGGCAGGGAGTAAGGTATAATATCCTTCAACCCGAAGAGAGATCTGAATGGTGAACTCCTTATTAACCTTTAACTATAAAACACTACAAACCAGCCTGCATCCATAATGCCGGCATAAACCAAATGTCTATGAAATTTAAAACAGGTGTCACCCTCAGTGTCATGATGTTCCTTCAGTATTTTGTATGGGGTTCGTGGTATGTTACCATGGGCACTTTCATGACGAAGTATCTGGGATCAACAGGGTTGCAGATAGGAGCCGCCTATAGTGCCCTGGCTATAGCTACAATGATATCGCCTTTCTTCGTGGGTATGATTGCCGACAGGTTTTTTGCCGCGCAGAGGGTGATGGGCGTACTTCATCTCCTTGGAGGGGTACTGTTGCTCCTCGCATCGCGGCTTACAACCAATGCGCCTTTTTACTGGGTTATGCTGCTCTACTCACTTGCATACATGCCCACAATAGCTTTGTCAAACAGCGTGGCATTCAGGCAGATGACCGATCCGGGAAAACAGTTCCCGTATATTCGTGTGTTTGGTACGATAGGCTGGGTTATTGCGGGCTTTATGATAGCCCTGCTGGGGATAGAACAGACGCCCGGTACATTTTACATGGCTGCAGTGGTTTCATTAGCTCTCGGGATATACAGCTTTGTCCTTCCCGATACGCCGCCAATGGCCAAAACACCTTCATCGGCAAAATCAATAATGGGTATCGATGCATTCGTTCTTTTCAGGGACAAGCCTTACCTGATATTTTTCATCGCGGCAATATTCGTCTGTATTCCGCTTTCATTCTACTTTGGCTTTGCAAACCTGTACCTTAACCAGTCGGGTATGACCAATGCCGCAGGCAAAATGGTGATGGGACAGATTTCCGAGGCTGTTTTTATCCTGGCCATACCGTTCCTTTTTAACAGGATAGGGGTGAAGAAAATGCTTATTATTGGTATGACTGCCTGGCTGCTTCGATACCTCTTTTTTGCCTATGGAAATATGGGACCCAATGTCTGGATGCTTTACGCAGGGATCATACTGCATGGCGTCTGCTATGACTTTTTCTTTGTAACAGGCTATATGTACACCGAGAAGAAGTCAAATGAAAGAATCAAGAACGCAGCCCAGGGATTATTCACGTTCGTAACTTATGGTCTGGGGATGTTCATAGGTACATGGGTTTCGGGCTTTGTCACTTCATATTATTCCAGTGGCCAGGTTTACGAATGGCAGAAGATCTGGTACGTCCCTGCGTATATCGCTGTTGCGGTGCTGATATGCTTCATATTCTTCTTCAGGGAAAAGAAGGACATCAAGGTGGTGGAATGATGAGCATAAGAAATGGTTGAACAGTTCAGCTTTGCCCGCCTGCCTTTCATCTTGTTCGGCAAGGGCAGGTTCGGACTCCTGGCCGGTCTGGTTAAGCAATATGGCAGCCAGATTCTGCTTGTTGCGGGCAGGAGTTCATTTGCTGAATCGGTATACCTCAAACAGCTTTCAGCTGATCTCGAAGAAAAGAAGATAGTTATACATCAGGTTACGGTTGGAGATGAGCCCCGGCCCGGCATTATTGACAGTGCCGTAAGAGAGTTCGGGGAAGCGAAGATCGATCTGGTAGTGGCGGTCGGAGGAGGCAGTGCTGTTGACGCCGGGAAAGCAATATCTGCAATGCTTCCCGTTAGGGATAGTGTCAGGAATTACCTCGAGGGTGTGGGTACGAAAAACCATCCGGGAACGAAAGTGCCTTTCATTGCAGTTCCTACCACGGCAGGCACCGGGAGCGAGGCAACTAAAAATGCAGTGATATCGGAAACGGGACCTGAAGGGTTTAAAAGATCGCTGCGCCACGATAATTTCGTGCCTGATGTTGCTGTAGTCGATCCGGATCTGACTATTTCGTGCCCTCCGGCAATAACCGCCGCAAGCGGTATGGATTGTTTTACACAGCTTACTGAAGCATATTTGTCGGTTAAAGCCGGTAGATATACTGATGCTATGGCCCTTGAGGGCCTAAAGGCCGTTAAATCATCCCTTATGGCTGCCTATCAGAACGGTAGCGATATCGAGGCCCGTACAGGTATGGCATTTGCAGCACTTACGTCTGGAATTTGCCTTGCCAACGCAGGCCTGGGAGCAGTTCACGGGTTTGCATCGTCTGTCGGTGCAAGATACGGACTACCTCACGGAATAATCTGCGGTACTCTTATGGCCAAGGCTAACGAGATAAACGTCAGGGTTCTAAGGAGAGAACGCTCAAACGATTCTGCCCTCATGAAATATGAAGTTTTGGGCAGGTTATTCCTGGGAGATTCAGCTAAAGGCAGAGACTATTATATAGACGGATTTATCTCGCACCTTCACGCGCTGACAGAAACTCTCAGCCTGCCCCGACTCGGTATTCTGGGGGTAATGAGTGACGATGCCGGTATCGTTTCGGCTGCCACCGATATAAAAAACAATCCGGTGCGACTCTCGCATGAAGACCTGGCAGAGATACTTGCAGACCGTATATGATAAAGATGAAAAGTAAAAAATGCCGGTTCAGGTTCTACGAGGAGCTGAATGATTTCCTCCCCAAAGCCGTAAGAAGCGCTCCGGTTCCCCATGTTATTAAAATCAATCAGTCGGTTAAAGATGCCATCGAAGCAATCGGGGTACCGCATGTTGAGGTTGACCTGATTCTTGTGAACGGCCGGTCGGTTGACTTCAGCTATAAACTGAACGATGAAGACAATGTCTCTGTATATCCGGTATTTGAAAGCCTCGATATAACGCCTGTTACCCGCCTGAGGGCAAAGCCTCTGCGTAACCTGAGGTTTTTGCTGGATGTACACCTGGGAAAACTGGCCAGGTATATGAGATTGTGCGGTTTCGACGTATTTTACGATCCCGCTTTTGCTGACGACAATGATATAATTGCTCTCTCTCTTGAAGAAAAAAGAGTGATCATCACCAGGGACACAGGTCTTCTCAAGAACGGAAAAGTGACAAGAGGATACTGGTTAAGATCATCGCATCCTGACGACCAGCTTAAAGAGTTACTCACCAGATTTGATCTGTTTGGCAGGATTGCTCTCTTTACCCGTTGCATGGAATGTAATTATGTTCTTGAAAGGGTTGATAAAGAGATAATTGAAGCAAGGCTAATGCCGGGTACCCGGAAGTATTTCAATGAATTCTACATGTGTCGCGGCTGTGATCGTATCTACTGGGAAGGATCTCATTACAGCAGGATGAAGGAATTTATCTTTAATCTTACGGGCGGGATTGTTAAAGCTTAACTTTTGTTTACCTTTACTTACAAACGGAACAGATTTACATAAACCCAAAACAATTATACTATGAAAACCAGAACATCTTTTGCAGCGATAATTGCAGGCTTATTGCTGCTGATTATTTCACAGCCTTTGCAGGCGCAGCTCCCCAGGGAGACGGAAGCTCAGAAAATGGCCCGCATGCAGTGGTGGACCGAAGCACGTTTCGGTATGTTCATCCACTGGGGTCTCTACGCCCTCCCGGCACGCCATGAATGGGTCAAGAACAGGGAGAGGTTGACCACCGAACAGTATCAGAAATATTTCGAGCATTTCAACCCCGATCTCTATAACCCTGCCGAATGGGCTAAGATGGCAAAGAATGCAGGTATGAAATATGTGGTGTTAACGGCGAAGCATCACGAGGGATTTTGCCTGTGGGATTCAAAATTTACCGACTATAAGGCAACTAATACCCCGGCCGGAAGGGACCTCATCAGGGAATATGTTGATGCTTTCAGGAAAGAAGGGCTGAAGGTGGGATTCTACTATTCACTTATCGACTGGCATCATCCCGACTATACTATCGACAGCCGTCATCCCCAGAGACAGGAGATTGATGCAGAGTATGACAGGCTGAACAAGGGAAAGGATATGAACAAGTACAGGGAGTACATGAAGAACCAGGTACGTGAACTCCTGACGAATTACGGGGAAATAAGTATCATCTGGTTCGACTTCTCTTTCCCGGGGAAGAACGGCAAGGGACGCGACGACTGGGATTCAATGAACCTGCTTAGGCTTGCAAGATCGCTTCAGCCGGGTATTATTGTTGACGACCGGCTTGACCTGCGCGACGTTGAAGGCGGATGGGATTTCACGACACCCGAACAGGTGAAGGTTGAGAAATGGCCCGAGGTAAACGGCAAGAGGGTTCCGTGGGAAACATGTCAGACCTTCTCGGGTTCCTGGGGTTATTACCGCGATGAATACACCTGGAAGAGCCCTGAGCAGCTTCTTGAGCTGCTTATTGAATCAGTGAGCAAGGGAGGGAATCTTCTTCTTAATGTCGGTCCTACCGCTCGCGGTACGTTCGACTACAGGGCACAGGAGAGCCTTAATGCAATGGGAGAGTGGATGAAGTTCAACGGACCCTCGATCTACAAATGCACGGAGGCGCCACCAGAATTCACAGCCCCTCCCAATACACTCCTTACCTATAATCCGGTAACGAAGAGGCTTTATATACACCTTCTGGTTTATCCTATGGGAAGGCTCAATCTGAACAATATGGCCGACAAGGTTAAATATATCCAGTTCCTGCACGATGCTTCGGAAATAAGATACAATGCCGGCAGCGGAGAGGCCGCAAATAACCTGGCACTGCAGCTGCCAATCCAGAAGCCGCCCGTGGAGATACCCGTTCTTGAAGTATTCCTGAAGTAGTATCCGGCCGTGGACTTAAATTTCTGGAAGCAAAAGAGAGGGAGCAAGGTTGTTTGATTTTTGAATTGTGATTTTTGAATTGTGATTTTTGATTTAAATCACAAATTAAGACTCACAAATCACAAATCACAAATAAGGCCTTCGGACTTCCGGCTTCGGTCTTCTGTCTTCGGTCTTCTGTCTTCTGTCTTCGGTCTTCTGTCTTCTGTCTTCGGTCTTCTGATCAGATACTTACGGAATCATAAACAACCACTCTCTCCCAGAGATCCTGACAATCATCGATGAATTTCAGATGTTTGGGGTGATCCTGGTATACGTCCTGTCCTGCCTTGTCCGCAAAAACAGTAAGGAGAGAATAGGTGTATGAGGAGTCTATTACCTCACGGTTGGTTGCGGCCGGTATTCCCAGGTGGGATTCAGTGATTGTCTCGATGGTTACAAGCTCCTTAAGAGCTTTCTCGAATCTGCTCCTCGCCTCTGTAGTCACAGGCTCCCTGAGCCAGAAGAACACGTGATGAATGAATTTCTGATCAAGGCAGTTGCCTGCCCTGCTTTCAGCGCATGATACTGCAAACAGCCCTGCAGCTGCCGCTCCTTTGACAGCGGTTCCGATAAACCTGCGTCGTCTGAGATTATTTGCCATAATAGTTTGTGCTTCAAGTAAAAGTTTTGGTTATGCGGTAAAGATAAAGATTTTTGGAAATTGAGACTGAAAAGGTTATTTTGGCAGGGAAGCAGCGACAATCATGCGAACCGGATTCGTTTTACTATTCCTGATAATCTGTTCCCTGCACGAACTGAGTGCGGACACTATACCTTACACAAGCCTGGGATTAAGGGCGCATTACGGTTTTATCATACCACACTCGAAAGCCATCGAGGAGGTTTCGCATACCAATCCTTTCGGGTTCGAGATCAGCCTTAACAAACTTCATACATCATACAACCGCTGGCAGATTTTCAATTCATACCTGTTAACCGGCTGGCAGGCAGGTTATTTCAATTATCAGTACCCCGAGGTTCTGGGTAGTCTGTTTGACATAACCGTTTATGCCGAACCGGTGCTGAAACATGGCCGTAATTACTTCTTCACCATACGTGGCGGCACAGGTATTTCATACCATACAAATTATTAC
>CAYRQY010000048.1:0-13168 GCA_964426435.1 uncultured Rikenellaceae bacterium
TCAGAATGTTAGAAAATAAAACCGCACTAATTTTGGAGAGCGTCACAAGTCAGGACGCTCGTCACAGATATCGATCCGTTAAGGAGTTGTACCATCTTCTTGGTCAGGGCCAGACCAATGCCTGTTCCTCCTGCAGACAACTGGTGATCTACTTTGTAAAAACGGTCAAACAGGTGGTCCAGATGTTCGTTTTCAATACCAATGCCTGTGTCCCTTATCCGGATCGAGTACATTCCCCCGTTATCCACAACTTCTGTATAAACTTCAATCAGCCCACCCTCAGTTGTAAATTTCAGTCCATTGGAAACAAGGTTGGTTACCTTTAACTCCGGACTAAGAAGTCAGAATACATCATACTGATATACAAATTGATACCCGAATATAATACAATCTATAACCAAAGTTAAGATATTAGGAAACTAAATCCAAAAAATTCGTCAGGCGCGGGTTTTTTTTGTAGAAATAATCTTTAATTTACGGAAAAGCTTTTGTAATTCTATAATCAACCATATATACATGAGAAATATATTGTTGCTTCTGATTCTTCTTGCCGGACTATTTTCGGGATGCTCCAGGCAGATCCATTACTCCGGCAATCCGGTTTTCCCGGGGTGGTATGCCGACCCCGAGGGGATTATTTACAATAATAATTACTGGATCTTCCCGACTTATTCTGCTCCATACAGGGACCAGGTCTTTATGGATGCGTTCTCTTCAAAGGATCTTACAAACTGGGAAAAGCACGAAAGGATAATTGACACTGCTGCAGTTAAATGGGCAAACAAGGCAATGTGGGCTCCTTCCGGGATAGAGAAAAACGGGAAGTATTACCTGTTTTTTGGTGCAAACGATATTCAGTCGGATGATGAGACAGGCGGTATAGGTGTTGCCGCAGCCGATAAGCCTGAAGGTCCCTACAGGGATCTGCTTGGAAAGCCCCTTATAGACAAATTTCACAATGGTGCCCAGCCGATAGACCAGTTTGTTTTCGAGGATGCTGACGGCCAGCTTTATCTTATTTACGGAGGCTGGCGGCATTGTAATATAGTTAAGCTGAAGGATGATTTTACGGGATTGGAGCCATTGGAAGACGGAACATTGTTCCTCGAAATCACCCCTCAGGGATATGTTGAAGGGCCGTTTATGCTCATTCGCAACGGTAAATATTATTTCATGTGGTCGGAAGGGGGATGGACAGGCCCGGATTACAGCGTTGCCTATGCGATAGGTGATTCACCCTTCGGGCCTTTCGAGCGAATAGGAAAGATCCTTCAGCAGGATCCTGCCATAGCCACAGGCGCAGGACATCACTCGGTGATTTGCCTGCAAAAACCGGACAAGTGCTACATTGTATATCACCGCAGACCGCTGGGACAAAAGGACCGCAATGCCAGGGAAGTGTGCATTGATAAAATGGAATTTGATGAAAATGGTTATATCAAACCCGTCATAATCACAAAAGAAGGGGTTCCGGCACAAAAGGTCAGTAAACGCAGGTAAGCGTTTGTCCTGCCATTCCCGTGATCTCAGACAGTGTCAGCTTTGATTATTTGAAAAAAAACCTCAACGAGACCAGCAGCCCCATCGAACTGGCTGTGGTTTTCTCACTTCCCTCCATAAGGCTCCTAAGCTGGCCCTCGTGTGTTGAAAGATGGAAAGGATCGGTAAGAGTATAAGCCGAAATATCCGACAGCATCTTCTTATAAAAGGCTCCTATTGCAATCTGAAATTGCTTATCAGTGCGAAAGTAAAATCCTCCTGAAGCAGCCAGTTCAGGAATGAAGGTATTCACTTTCAGATCTCCGGTTTTCTCAACATCCACGTTACTCTTGAATCCCTCATAGGGTATATCATGTAAGAGAACATTATAGGCAGGATAGTAACCTGTATAGGTAAAAATTCCCGAGCTTGAATAATTCCTGACAACAGGAATTGCCAGGTTGATGCCGCCCTGAACATAAAATCCAACTGCCTTGCCGAAAGGTAACTTAAGATTGAGCATCAGGGGTATTTCAAGAAAATATATCTTCTGGGTCTCATCAATGTCCCGGCCCGAAATTCTTCGTTCATATTCTTCACTCTCCGAATCGATCGTATCAAGACTATTTGAATAAGTCTCAAGGAAAAACCGGGATGAATAAGGACTTAAACCTATCCCGGACGATATTCCAAAGTATTTCGAAAAAAAGTAACCTGCTTCGGCTGACAGACTGAAGGAATTTTTCCGGGTAATTTCAATCCCGGAGATTACATCTGTTCCGTCAATCGAAATACCGGTAATGGCCGGACCACCCTTAATTCCAAAAAACCAGTGATATTTCTCCGGCATTTTGCCGGTTACCTTCTGTGACTGCAGTTCCGGCTGGAACAGTAAAGCGAGAATAATACCAAGGATGAGTCCCTTGCTGCAAGTTCTAATTATCTTCATGGTCTTGACTATTTTATAACCATTATTGTACCGGTATATAAATAAACCTCGCTGACGACAACGTGAATTATATAAAATCCTTTTTCCAGTTTGCCTGTTGCGATTTCTTCAGAAAATGCAATCTCTGATTTTTCTGTTACCAGGTTCATTACCTGGATGCCGGATGAGTTTATTATTCTGATTTGCGCTTTACCTGTCTGAACATCGTTGAAGCTTATCCGGAATGAGCTGGTCGCCGGATTCGGATATACAAGAATGGAGTTTTTGCCCCCCATACTGATTTCATTCGAAAAGGCCTTACAGCCGTTATTGTCAATTGCCTCAACCCTGTACACACCAGGCACTTTTGATGTAAGGTAAAACTGTTCATTCGCTTCAAGGGTATTCATCAAAAAATCCGGCCCTCTGATCAAAAAGAGACCTGAGGATGTGATTTTAAGGCAGATTATTACCAGTATTCCAATCCCGGGATTTGCGGGGGATTTTTCACAACGAATAGTGTGCATTTGTGGATAAAAAGAATGATATTTCTTCGCACATTTTTATGCATTTTTCAAACATTATTTTTAGTTTCGCCATATATCGGTTTTTTCATGAAGGTTCTCTTAATTTACAATCTCGATCCAGGCTGGAACACACTGGAAATCAACGACGCCAAAAAATCAACAAGGATAGTTTATGAATCACTGAGGAGTGAAGGAATTGAAACATTCCTGGAAGAACTGACCGACCCGGATCTCGGAAGGATTCTGGCGAGATACAACCCCGATGAAACTATAGTTTTTAACCTCTGTGAAGCCCTCCCGGGAATACCCCACAGCGAAAGCAGGGCCCTGGAAATAATTGAAAACTGCGGATTCACCTACACAGGCAACATGCCGGAGGTAATAGAAATGAGCTACGACAAACAGAGAGTGAAGGGAGTAATTGCTTCCCTTGGCATCAGGATCCCCTGGGGAGCCGTGCTTGCTCCTGAAGAGGCTGCTGACTGGACACTTTTTCCTGCCATTGTTAAACCTTCGCGTGAACATTGCAGTCTCACGATCACCGAAAAATCTGTTGTATACGACCCGGTATCCCTGGAGCAGCAGATCCTTGTGGTTAACAATGAGCTTAAACAGCCGGCATTGGTTGAAGACTTTATCGACGGCCGCGAATTTCATGTATCGGTCTGGAACAACGAATCTCCCGAAATGCTGCCTCCGGCCGAAATGGATTTTTCAGCTTTCCGCGAAGCCAGGGAAAGGCTGTGTACCTACGACTCGAAGTTTATACCCGGATCGGCCCATTATGACAAGATAGAAACCCTGATCCCTGCCCCGCTTGACGAACCGCTTCTTAAAAAGCTGGAAGATAAGGTCCTGAAAGCATGGATAGGGTTCGGGTGCCTCGACTATGCCCGCTTTGATTTCCGTCTGCGCGACGATAAATTTTACCTCCTCGACATTAATCCCAATAACGATATCAGTCTCGACACAAGCTTCGCCCTGGCGGCAGAAATGTCCGGTTATTCATACAGCCGGATGGTAAAGCGGATTGTTATGATGGCAGCCGAAAGACACCCTGTTTTTGGAGAAGAACTCTCCGTGATTCGAAGAGAGGCCAGCTGAGATCAGATCTTCGTAATCCTTACGGCCGACAGTTTGAATGGAGCAATCCTGCTGTAGGGGTCCAGTTCGTCCCGTGTCAGACGGTTTACCTGCGATTCGGCGAAATGCCACGGCATGAACACCTCCCCTTCGAGTACCTCATCCGAAATTCTCACTATCGTTTCGATCTCGCCGCGCCGCGACTCTATCTTCACCCTTTCCCCGTCAGTGAGGCTGTACCTTCCGGCGTCACCCGGGTGGATCAGCACATACGATTCATTAACAAACTCCCTGAGCACTTTTGTTCTCCTCGACATGGTTGCCGTATGGTAATGGTAAAGAAGCCGGCCGCTGTTGAGCATCAAAGGATAGGCCTTGTCGGTCTGCTCATTCTGCGGAACATATTCAACAGGGAAAAGCCTGCCCCGGCCCGTGGGTGTATTGAATCCGTCGAGGTAAAGTGTTGGAGTGCCGGAATGCTCCCTGTCCGGACAGGGCCACTGGATGCTTCTATGTTCCAGCCTGGCATATGAAATCCCTGCCATAATCGGGGTTACACTTGCCAGTTCATCAAATATTTCTGCCTCACTCCTGTATTCTGGCATCGGCCAGCCCATCCTGCCTGCAAGCTCATGTATTACTTTCCAGTCCGTCCTTGCTTCACCAGGGCACTCAACAGCCTTGCGCCCCCTGAGAACCCGTCTGTCGCTGTTCACAAAGGTGCCATCCTTCTCGGCCCACGATGAGGCCGGCAGCACCACATCGGCAAATATGGCCGTTTCCGTGTTGAAAATATCCTGAACAACCACGAACTCCATCCTCCTGAGAGCCTCCTCGGTGTGATTCAGATTGGGGTCGCTTATCATGGGGTTTTCACCCAGAATATATAATCCTTTTATCCTGCCTTCATAGCCGGCCTGCATAATTTCAACAGTCGTCAGTCCCGGTTCAGGAGAGAGTGATTCGTAGGGTACCCCCCATATATCCGCAACCCTTCGCCGGTTTTCATCATTCTTAACCGGTATGTAGCCCGGATAGTTGTAAGGAGAACATCCGACATCAGTGGCTCCCTGGACGTTGTTCTGGCCCCTGGGCGGATTTATGCCGCACCTCTCCCGGCCAACCTGACCCGTTATCAGCATCATGTTGATGAGGCAGAACACATTGTGTGTTCCGGTTACCTGCTGACTCATTCCCATTCCCGTTGCGATCATTGCTGTCGGTGAAGTGGCATAAAGCATTGCAGCCAGGTTCAGGCTTGGGGCCGGGACTCCGGTAATTTCCGTTACATACCCCGGGGAATATGCGGCCGTCAGTTTCTCAAGCTCCCCGAAGGCCTCCATACCCCCTTCAACCCTTTCCCCGATGAATCTCCGGTCGATCCAGCCATTCTTTATTATTATGTGCACCAGTCCGTTAAGCAGTGCTATGTCGGTGCCAAGCCTGGGCTGAAGCCATACAGTAGCATAACGAACCAGCGGGGTCCATTTTGGGTCAACAACAATTATTTTCTGACCTTTTGCTGCACCCCGTTTCACATAGGTAGCCGTAATAGGATGGGTGTCGATAATGTTGTTCCCGATAACAAACAGGCAATCAGTGGTTTCAAAATCCTCAATGGGATTGCTGCCGGCACCGTCGCCAATAGCCTTGAGCATGGCGGTGACAGTCGATGCATGGCATAGCCGCGTGCAATAATCGATATTGTTTGTGCCGAATGCAGTCCGGATGAATCTCTGGAACAGGTAATTGTCTTCGTTGGTACACTTTGCCGAGGCGTACCCGGCGAGGGCATCGGAGCCATATTTGTTTCTTATCGCGGTAAACCGCTCCGATACCAGGCTAAGGGCCTCATCCCATGTTGACTCTTCAAACAACCCGTTACGCTTTATCAGGGGTTTTGTGAGCCTGTCGGGGCTGTGCACAAATTCATACCCGAACCGCCCCTTGATACATAAACGGCCATCATTGGGCGAGACTCCTTCAACTCCGTTGCTCCTCACAATGCGGCCATCCTGAATTAAAAGCTCTGTCTGGCAGCCCACGCCACAGTAGGGACAAGTGGTAATAACCTTTCTTTCGATCTTTTCAAGATTGATTAAATCGCGGTTAGGTTTTTCAACTATCGCACCTGTAGGGCAAAGCTGGATACATTCCCCGCATCCGTCACACTCGCTTTCACCCCATTTACCGTTGCCTGCAATGATATATGAATGCAACCCCCTGCTTTCGACCGAGAGTACGTTCTTCCCCTGTACCTCGTCACAGGCTTTAATGCACCGAAAACACTTAATGCACTTTGAAGGATCGTAGGTCAGAACGGGAGAAGAGTTATCCCGGCCGGAATCAGTCTCCTTCCACACTGATCTGAAATACCTGTGATCCGGCTTATCAAGTCCGTACCTGATAACCAGGTCTCTCAACTCATCTGGATAGGTGCCATCATAATCATCATTATGCTCATAGAGAAGGTAGTTCAGGAGAAGTCTTCTTGTTTCCTTAAGCTCATTGTCAAAGGCAGTTACTTTCATCCCTGGGGTCACCTTTACCGTACATGAGGTCACCAGTCCCCTCATCCCCTCAATTTTTACAAGGCATAGCCTGCATGCCCCTGTTGGTGTGAGCTTAGGGTGATAACAGAGCCCGGGAATATCTATCCCGTTCCTTCGGGCAATTTCAAGGAGATTTGAACCATCAGGTGCCTCAATCGTTCTGCCGTCAACTGTGAATGTAACCATCTCTTTCGCTTCTCCGGGTTTATTCATTCAGTCGCAATCGTTTCAGTGAAATGCCTTTGCAGTGATTCCAGGGGTAGTATTGGTGACTGTCCGAGAGGACACAACGAGCTTTTTGCCATTTGCCGGGCATGGTCTACCAGCTCTCCCAGAATCCTGATCCGTTCATCCCGGCCGGCATTCGTAATCTGCAGCGACCGCTCATGAATAAATGTCGTACCTATTCGGCATGGCACGCATTTACCGCAGCTTTCATGCCTGAAGAATTTTAAAATATTCTGCATCAAAGGTATAAGCTTCCTGCTGCTGCCAACTACAATGACTGCCCCTGAACCAAGAGTGGCACAATGTTCTTTTAACCGCTCGTAGCACAACGACAGATCATTACAGGAGTATGGAACGAATGTCCCCGCAGCTCCACCCAGCAGAACAGCTTTCCACGGCTTTCCGTTGCGTGTTCCTCCCGCAAGATCATTTATAAGATCATCAAGAATGACTCCTGCGTCCACCTCATAGCAACCCGGCCTGTTTACATCTCCGCATACTGAAAATATTTTTGTGCCGGGTGTTCTGTCAGTTCCCGACGATCTGAACCACGAGCTTCCGTTTTCTATTATACCCGGCAGATTGGCGAGTGTTTCAACATTATTGACCAGTGTAGGCATACCCCATAATCCTTTCTCTGCGGGGAACGGTGGCTTTATCCTTGGATAGCCCCTCTTTCCCTCGAGAGACTCCAGCAGAGTAAGCTCCTCTCCGCAAAGGTAGGAGCCGGCTCCAGATCTGATCTCCAGTTTACAGGAAAATCCGCTGCCCAATATTTCACTGCCAAGATATCCCCTTTCATAAGCCTTGTCGATGGCATGCTGAAGCTTGTCTGCCGAATCGTAATACTCTCCCCTGATGTATATGTATCCCTTCTCAGCACCAATGCCATAGGCTGCAATGATCATCCCCTCAACAAGCAGGTGGGGATTACTCTCCATTATGGCCCTGTCCTTAAAGGTTCCGGGTTCTCCCTCGTCGGCATTGCAAACAACATATCTTATTGTTCCGGAATCTTTTCCCGCCGCGGCCTGTTTCTTTGTCCCTGTGGGAAAGCCGGCTCCGCCCCTGCCCCTCAGGCCTGAAGCTGTTACCTCTTCAACAACCCTCTCCGGAGGTCCGGCAAGAGCCATAGTCAGCGCTTTATAGCCTCCTGCATCAATATAACCGTCTATGCTCCACGGGTCAATAACACCGGAGTTTCTCAGTATTATGCGTTTCTCTGCGATCATTACTGCCCGTTTTGTTTTGTTCTCAGTTCATTTATCAGCGTCTCCAGCGATTTGCGGTTAAGGTTGCCGTGCACTTCCCGGTTTATCATCATTGCCGGTGCAACATCGCAGATTCCAAGACATTCAGCCTCCTCAACGGTAAAGAGACCGTCGGGTGTAGTTTCACCCGGCTTAATCCCAAGTATGTCTGCGAGTGTGTCAAGAATACCTGACGATCCCAGCATATTGCATACGGGAGAACTGCAGACCCTGATAATATATCTTCCCCTCGGTTTCAGACTGAACATTGAGTAATATCCGGCAACGCCGCAGACCCATGAAAGAGGGACCCCGAAATGGGCGGCGACGGCTCTTAGTGTTTCCTCCGTAAGATAGTTCCGGGGATGACTATCCTGAAGTGCGTGAAGCATTGCTAACAGACTGGTCCTGTCAGTGCTGAATCCTGCGATGATTTCCCTATGATCCATCAGAATCCTTAATAAACTGAAAAGATACAGATTTTTTTCATAAGCATTGGGGATCGTAATATGATATAAATGCGGCTGAGTCAAAAACTCCGGTTACAAATTGATAAATTTGTCTTTGCATGGCTATCCGGCAGACTCATTAATTGAAACCAATGGAACCTGGAAGATTCAAAAACTTAACTGCTATTGTGCTCGCTGGGGGCAAAAGCACCAGGATGGGAGGAGTGGACAAGAGCATGCTGCCGGTAGGAGGTATACCAATGATCCGGCACATAGTCCGCCAGCTTGAATTGCACTTCGCTGAAATAATAATCGGCGGTGACGGGGATAAGTACGGTTTCCTGGGGCACAGGGTAATAAACGATGCGGAAAAGTTCAAGGGGCCTCTGATGGGAATTTATTCTTGTCTTAAAGCTACCCAAAACGACCTCAATTTTATAACTGCCTGCGATATTCCTGAGATCAATACAGGTTTCCTCAGTGAGATGCTGGAGCTTTCGGGAGAAGCAGATATCGTTATGCCTGTAAAAGGGAATGATAAATATGAACCCCTGCACGCACTTTACCGGAAATCAGTTGTTCCTGTGGCCGAAAGTCTGCTCAGGGAGGAGAGGTTTAAGATTTCCGACCTGGCCGGGCTGGTGAAAACAAGGTTCATCCCCTTTGATGGCCGGGGATGGTATTATAATATCAACACCATTGATGAGTATAAAAGATACACCCGCTTTTAAAACCTGATTCACAGCTGTAACGACAGAACCGAAAGAGAAAGCTTTTCTGATTTAAGCATCATCCACTGCGGCAAAGACTTGTTATATAAATTAAAGTATCTTTGGGCATTTCGAAAATATGACCCGGTGGCGAAGATTCATCACATTATGCAATGAAATTCAGTGAATTAATCGAGAAATATTTCTGGCTTATCCTGATCGCAGGTATAGTTATAGGAGTATGGAAGCCTGTTCCGTTCAGCGTGCCGTCATTCCTGCCAAAACTGATCCTGGGGATGATGCTGTTCCTTGCTTTCCTCAAGATCGACGCGCTTGAAATACTTGAAAACATAAGGAATTATAAATTGATGATCTATATAACTGTCATATATATGATCATAATTCCGCTTGGATTTTTCTTCCTCTTCAAGATCTTCGACAATGACCTGGCAATAGGGATGCTTCTTCTTACATCGATGCCTGCCGGAGTTTCCACACCCGCGCTGGCCGACATTGTCAAAGGAAATATTCCTCTCTCTGTAAGCCTTGCTATTGCAAGCCAGCTGGTCGCTCCTTTCACTGTCCCGCTCCTGTTCTGGCTATTTGTAAACAATACCCTGTCAATCAATAAAATAGCACTGTTCAAAGATATAGCCATCCTGGTCTTTCTTCCCATGATACTCTCCAGGATAGCCAGGAGATATTTTCCGGTTTTGATCAGAAAGACTCAGCATCTTTTTACGTCGGCCAATGTGTTTCTGCTTTTTGCATTTGTTTACATTACGATCTCCACGCAGAGCAGCCTGATTATCTCGAATCCGGCCGGTATTGTCTGGAAGGTTGCCCTGCTGTACCTGGTTTTTATCCTGCTCCATTTCATAGGCTACATGGTAAGTTATAAGGAGAAGAAGAAGGACAGGATCT
Source organism: uncultured Rikenellaceae bacterium (assembly GCA_964426435.1). Lineage (GTDB taxonomy): Bacteria > Bacteroidota > Bacteroidia > Bacteroidales > VadinHA17 > LD21. The sequence goes on from CAYRQY010000048.1 coordinate 10,131, forward strand.
CAATCGCTCTCGGTGCCGCTTATATGAACAACGGTATGGCAATTGTCCTGGCAGTCTCTTACTTCAAACCCGAGATCCTTATCCTGATGATCCTTTCGGAAATTCCATGGAACACCCTGCTTGCCCCGTTTAAGAAAGTCACCTCACATCTTTGAACATTTTTGTTTCAAAAAGCCCGTTCATCAGGGATTTGGTGCAATGTACGGATTCTCAGGATGCTAAAAGCAATATCAGGCCTGCAGGCTAAATCAGATGACTGCGGTCAGTTCTTCCGGCCATCCGTAACTGTAACATGCAGATGCCCGATTGCAGGGAATCCATTCTCGTTGATACGTTCCACACGCACAATATAGTGTCCGGGTTTTTTGAATGAATGGATTGTTGAAGCGTAGCTCCCCTCATTTTGTGTTTTACTCCGGACAATCCCGGAGTTAACTGTCACCTTTTCCGATCCGTCACCAAAATCCCAGACTTCTTCCCCCGTATCGCTTCCGAAAGTCCTGACAAGGAATGTTACGGGATCACCGGGCTTAATGTTCAAAGTCGGGTAAAAAACCGGATGTATGGTGGGTATTCGTTTTTCAGGATGATCCTTATCGTACACCTGAACGTATGTAAAGTCATAATCAACATTGCCTTCCGAGTCGGTAACTTTAAGTATTTCGCTGTATTCCCCGGCTGTTGAATAGCTTCTTTGCTGAACAGCTCCCTCTGCATTTGTGCCGTCGGAAAATGTCCAGTGGAAGGATACGATATCTCCCGCCAGGCTTAGTGATTTTGTACCATCAAGGGTTATCTCATCTCCAGTCCGCGCAAGCAGGCGCGGTCTGGCAATCGCCATTACCGACGGTTTATACTCCCTCACATACGATTCCCACAGATACGGGTATGCATCCTCGACTTCCCATATTCCCGTCTCCGTATCGCGGTAATGCACACCGAAATGCAGATGGACCCAACCCCCGCTTCCGCCCTGCTTTCCCATATAACCTATTTTCTGGCCCATCTTAATATTTGTCCCGGCTTTGATTTCCGGTTCAATGCTGTTAAGATGGCTGTACCGTATGTACCATCCCCGTCCGTCAACCACCCATACAACGTCGGGCCTGACATCGCCGGGAAGCTCCTCATAGCCATCAAGTACCTGGTTGTCCGATGAAACAATAAGTCCGTCAGTGGCCGAGAATATCTCTTCCATACCTTCCGCCCCTCCGAAATCATGCGTTGCGTGATAACCCATGTTTTGATTTGACAGGTTCTCAGCCCACCCCAGGCCTGCAGGTTCATTCTGCGATTGTGTCCTGCTGGCCATCCATTCCTGTTTCAGAGGGAATGAGAATGTCCCTTTCTGAATAAAAGGAGAACTGGCCGGCCAGAGCCTGAAACGGGCATCAGTGGCCAGGACAGCGCTCTTTGCGTAATAGCTCGATCTGGCCGTTATTTCCCTGATGACAGGGCAGTCGATCTTTACTTTTCCGACTGTGACAGGTAGGTTGTAGTTTCCGCATCCAAGTGTAACTTTTTCTCCGTCAACGTATACCGTCACATAAGCAGCCCTGACAGCCTGACGGAGAGAGTCGCGGACAATTCTTATTTCCATCAGTTTGAGGTTTACTGTCTCGCCATTTGTCAGTTTAACCTCTTTCTCCTCACCTATATTTAATCCGGCCACCACATTCAATCTGGCAGGCGCCGGCGATTTACAGCAGTAAAGGGATACCAGACAGATGAGAAACAGGGTAATCTTAATTCTATGAAGAACAATAGAGTTGGTCATATTGTGGTACCTGGTTTATGCAATCAGCTCCCGCCGAAGAGCAAAAACATTACCGCAGCGAGTGCCGCGCCGGTCATGGGACCAAGTATCGGCACCCATGAATAGCTCCAGTCGCTGTTGCGTTTTCTTGGTATAGGCAGCAGAAAATGCATTATCCTCGGTCCCAGGTCACGGGCCGGATTGATGGCATAACCTGTAGGACCTCCCAGCGATAATCCCAGACCCAGGACCACCAGTGCCACCGGCAATGCATTCAGTGCACCGAGCCCGACTTCAGGCTCAGCCATGTAGAGCACTGCCAGTGCCAGAATATATGTACCGATAACTTCAGTTATGACATTATACCAGTAGCTTCTTATGTTGGGAGCGGTGCAGAACACCGCAAGTTTCGAGTCACCGTCTTCCGTTGCGTCGAAGTGCTTCTTATAGGCAAGCCATACCAGTCCTGCCCCGAACATTGCCCCGAGGAGCTGAGCACATATATAGAGGGGCATAAGTGAAATTGAAAATTTATGGGAAATCACAAGTGCCAGGGTAACAGCCGGGTTGAGATGGGCCCCGCTAACCGGAGCAGCAATGAGTACACCTGTGAAGACCCCGACTGCCCAGCCGAAGCAGATCACTATCCAGCCGCTGTTATGTCCTTTGGTCTTACTCAGGAGGACGTTTGACACCACACCGCCCCCGAACACAATTATCATAGCGGTTCCGAAAAATTCAGCAAAAAATGCATTCATAGTCCAGTTAATTTATTTATAATGTTATATAATTCATCTCGGTCTTCGGTCTTAAAAGCTCAGGGCTCCAGCCTACGCCAAGGCTTCGGCTGGCAAGCAGGGCTCAGGGCTCAGGGCAAGAAAAGATTTCGGTCTTCGGTCTTCCGTCTTCGGTCTTCCGTCTTATTCCTTAGCCCATTCTTTTGCAGCACTGACAGCCCTCTTCCATCCTTTAATAAGAGGTTCTGTCTCTCCGAAACGCATGAGCGGGGTGAAAGTCCTGTCAATCTGCCATTGACTCCTGATCTCATCCACACTGCTCCAGTACTTAACTGCCATTCCAGCCAGGTAGGCTGCTCCCAGAGCTGTCGTCTCCGTTATCTTTGGCCGTACCACCTTTGCCTGAAGCAGATCCGCCTGAAACTGCATGAGAAGGTTATTCACCGTAGCGCCACCGTCAACCCTGAGCTCGCGGATATCAATCCCCGAATCTATCTGCATCGCACTCAGAACATCGAGCGTCTGAAAAGCAATGCTTTCCAGTG
>CAYRQY010000049.1:0-13157 GCA_964426435.1 uncultured Rikenellaceae bacterium
ACAAACACCACTGAGACAGCCATCACCAGGGCAGGCTTAAGTTTTACCGGTATTGCCAGGGCGGAGCATATACCCAGAACCTGCACGGTTATGGGATTGTTCCTGCCAAGCGGTTCGGTAAGCAGTTTCATGTTCTTCGATGAGAACAAAGGTTCTCTTTCCTGATTGCTCATATCTTAATTCCTGTTTTTTAATAGATACTCATTATACTTACTCAATCCGTCGGACAGCATCGCCTCAAGCGCCTTGCTGGTTATTGTCCCTCCTGAGATCGCATCAACCCCGTGAGGATCGTCCGGTGCGGCTCCTCCCTTGATAACACCTACCGATACGAATTTATCTCCGTCGAAAAGTCTTCTTCCCCTGAACATGCTTTCAAAACCGGTGGTGTTGATTTCAGCACCAAGTCCCGGAGTTTCTGCCTTGTGGTCGAAGGTAACCCCGTAAATGGTGTTCAGGTCGGACATGAGTGATACGTAGCCCCATATAGGTCCCCATAAACCTTTCCCCTCAACCGGTATTATGATCACCTGTTCGCCATCGGGCGGGAAAGCCCTGAAAACAGGCAGGTACTGCTGTTCGAGCGGCTTTTTCTGCTCATTCCTTACCACCACGTTGAAGGCATCAACGCCGGGAACTGTTTCTCCCCTGTGATTGAGGACAAACGATTCCTTCACATACCTGGCAAAAAGGTCTTCAGTATCCTTTTTATCTGCCGGCACCCCGATCGATTCCAGCATGCTTCTCTTCTTCTCAATTTCGAGATTGCGGCTCTGAAGAGGCTGAAGCAGGGTAGCCGCCAGTGACAGAAGGGTGGCAACAATTATCACCATCACCGAGGAGAAAATGAATATATATGTATTACTGAACTGTTTCATGGTACTGTCAGTTTGTTATGGCCATTCCGGCTCGCCTGAGCCTTCTCTTGATATTTGATTGTATAACATAGTGATCGATGAGGGGAGCAAAAACATTCATCAGGAGGATTGCCAGCATAACACCTTCGGGGTATGCAGGGTTAAGCACCCTGAAAATAATTGAGAATATGCCTATCAGCAACCCGTAGATCCATTTTCCTGTTTCCGTCTGTGCCGCCGAAACGGGATCGGTGGCCATAAATACTGCTCCGAAAGCCAATCCTCCCATCACGAAATGATAGTAAACAGGAAGCTCCATATACGGATTAACGGCAAGAAGATTGAAAAACAAACCCATTCCCAGTGCACCCGCAAACACGCTCAGTATGATCTTCCAGCTTCCGATACCCGTAACAATCAGTATTAAAGCTCCGATCAGTATTGCAATTGTTGATGTTTCGCCGACAGATCCGGGTATTGTTCCGATGAACATCTCCATGAAAGAGGGGAGCGCATCGGTCTCATAGGCAGCTGAAAGAGCCATTGGGGTTGCCCCGGAGAACCCGTCAATAACCTGCTGCCCTTTTGCCACCCCTGCTATCCACACCTTGTCGCCCGTCATCCATCCGGGATAGCTGAAGAAGAGAAAAGCCCTGGCAGTAAGTGCGGGATTAAGGATATTCATTCCCGAACCTCCGAAAATCTCCTTCCCGATAATTACGGCAAATGCAGTTGCCAGTGCAAGCATCCAGAGGGGGACATCCACCGGCATTACAAGAGGAATCAGCAACCCTGTAACAAGAAATCCCTCATTGATCTCATGCCCTCTTATCTGCGCTGCCGTGAACTCTATTCCAAGGCCTACAACGTAGCTTACCACGATCAGGGGAAGTATCCTCAGGAACCCGAACCAGAAATTCTGGAGAATACCGGTTTCAAGCCCGACAGCCCTGAAATGCTGGAGGCCGGTGTTGTATGCGCCGAAAAGAAGTGCCGGCACTAGGGCTACGACAACGACTATCATTGTCCTCTTCATGTCGATGGGATCCCTTACATGAGACCCCTTCGCGGTAACCCTGTCGGGAACGAACAAGAAGGTTTCAAATCCTTCAAATACCGATTGAAGTTTTGAAAACTTACCTCCCTTTGTGAAGTGAGGCTTAATTTTATCCAGTGTTTCTCTCAAGGAGTTCATTTAATATACCTGTAATACAAGTTTCTAATTCATTTCCCTGATCATCAGGTCTATACCTTTTCTGATAATCGATTGCACCTCTATCTTTGAGGGGCATATAAACTCGCAGAGAGCAAAATCCTCCTCAGCAACCTCGTAGATCCCAAGGTTCTCCATCAGTTCTATGTTCTCTGTAATTATTGCCTTCAGCAGGTGCATCGGATAGATGTCCATCGGGAGCACCTTTTCATACTGGCCCGTTATGACAAATGCTCTCTCGCCGCCGTGGTAGTTGGTATCGAACCTGTATTCCCTTTTAGGAAAGAGGGCCGAGGCAAAAGTTCTGGTAAAGCTGAATTTTCCAAACCCCGGTGAAGCCCAGCCGACAAACTCATGATAATTACCCTCGGGGATCACCGTGACCTGTGAATCGTAATAACCAAGAGAGCCGTCAGGTTCTATCCTTGTACCTGTAAGTACATTGCCGCTTATAAACCTCAGATCGCCTTCGCTTACGTTGTTCCTGACCAGGGGAGCAACTGAGCCTCCCGACAGCATCCTGTAGTATTGTGGTTTAATGACCTCCGATCCGGTCAGTGCAACTATTCTTTCAGGTTTGTATATCCCCTCCCCGAATAACCTGCCTATTGCAAAGATGTCCTGATAATTGACGTACCATACCTTTTCGCCTTTGCTGACCGGGTCAACATGATGAATGTGAACCCCGACGTTACCGGCCGGATGCGGCCCGGAAAAATATGAGACTTCAACACCCGGGGCATCATGGAGTATCGCGGGCGACTGCCGGGCACCGTTAAGCACAAGGTTAACCTTCCCGTCTGTAAGGGTGGCTATTGCTGCAATCCCTGTCCTGAAGAATGAACTGTTCAAATTTTCCGCAATAAAACTATAGTCGGGTGCCAGTGGTGACGTATCAAAACAGGAAACAAATATTGATTTGGGAGTCTCCTCCGGATTTGCGATAATATGGTAAGGCCTTTGCCGTAAAGCAGGCCACAGCCCCGATTTCAGAAGATGCTCCTTAACATTGCCGCGGCTAAATTTTTCGCTGCCGAGCCTGCCAAAATCAATAACTTCGTCTCCTTCCTTTTCGACAACGATCTCAAGCAGCTTCCTCCTGTCGCCTCTGATAACTTCCCTTACAACACCGCTTACCGGAGATGTGAACTGAACCACCGGGTTCTTCTTATTGTAAAACAAAGGGGTTCCGGCGCTCACCCTATCTCCGGGTTTTACACAAAGTTTGGGTATAAGCCCGGGGAAATCCACAGGCCTGACACCATAGAGAGCAGGATCGGCATCGCCATAAAGAATCTTCTCAGGCTTACCTGCAATCTTTATATCCAGCCCTTTTTTCAACTTAATTGATACGGCCATATCTGTTTGGATAATGTAGAATTCTGTAGGTAAAGTATTCTTTCGATAATTAAACAAGAAATACAAATGTAAAAATACCATTCAAATATTTTAAGAAAAGCGCTACTCCTTGCTGTACTTTTTTGCACTATTTTTGCTGACAACTCAAAAAAGACCGGATGATGCAGGTATTCTTCATGCTTCTGCTGTTCGCCCTCCGCCTGACCGGGGCCGGGAATAATGACTTGCAGCCATTATCCGACATGGTAATGAGCGAAAATATTAAAAGTGTAAGACTCTACAGGGAAGGCTGGAACTTATCATATCCTGTAATGAAGATAAACAGCAACGAGAAGTTTGTTCTGCGATTTGACCTGCTGGCCGACTTTCCCGAGACCTATTACTATACTTTTATACACTGCGACAAGGACTGGAACCGTTCTGAGATCTTTATAAACGACTTCCTTGAGGGGTTTCCGGAAAACCAGATCGAGGATTTCCGGTCATCCTTCAATACCACGGTAAAATATGTCCATTACACCCTTCTTTTCCCGAACGAAAGGGTGAGCCTGAAACTGTCGGGAAATTATCTTCTGGTCGTCTATCCGGCACATAACCCCGATAATCCCGTTCTTACAAGAAGATTTATAATCTCCGAGGAGGCTGCCGGCATCAATGTCAACCTCAGAAGGCCACAGATGACTGCCGACAATAACAGGGGACAGCAGGCAGATTTTACTGTAACCTTTCGGGGAATCTCAATAAATGATCCTTTCAGGAATATTTACGCCGCTATACTCCAGAACGGGAGATGGGACCGGGCAAAAGTAAATCTTAAAGCTGACTTTGTCGGGAACAACGAACTAAGGTACAGCTCCTTATCTGATAAGACGATTTTTCAGGGAGGAAATGAATTCAGGTACTTCGATATCAGAAGCATAAGATATAAATCTGAATTCATAAACAGGATTGATTACCTCTTTCCCAATTATCACATACTGCTTCACCCATCAGAGAACAGGGAGGCAAAACAGTATTTTTACTGGCAGGACTTCAATGGCAAATACTATGTAGCTGTCCAGGAGGGACAGAATCACGAGACCGACGCTGATTATGTCTGGGTATATTTCACGCTTCCTTTCAGATATCCGCTGACCGGTGGCAAGGTATACGTATCCGGCTCATTTAACGACTGGAACCTCAACGCCGTCAATTCTATGAGATATAACTACGAGAAGGAGGCTTACGAATGCAGCATATTGCTGAAACAGGGCTGGTACAATTTTGAATATGAATTTCTTAAGGACGGATCATCAGCAGGCTCATCGGAAATGTTTGAGGGGAGCCATTATGAGACCGAGAACGATTATCTTATCCTTGTATATTACCGGAATCCCCGTGAGCGCTACGACCGTGTTATAGGATCGGTTGTGGCAAATACCCTTAACCGCATATCCGGTTAGCGGCCATTATGATCGTCGATCCCGTACTGCATCAGTATTGTGTGCCTGAGGGTTTTGAGTATCTCCGACATATATTCATTCACGGCCCTTACCGATCCGGGCAGGGTATAGATCAGGGAATCTCCGGTAATTCCGGCCACACCGTTGCTCAGAAGGGCGCCAGGATTTACTGATCCGTATTTTACCCTTATGAATTCCATTATTCCCGGTATCTCCTTTCTGAGAAGAGGCTTCACAGTGGCGGTTGTTATATCTTTCGGCCCCACACCCGTTCCCCCGGTCGTAAAGATTATGTTGTATTTACCGGAATCACCCGTAAGCAGCTCGCGGAGTGTTTTGGCATTGTCAGGAATAATCCGGGCCGTGATGTTATAACTCCATTCTGAGGCACTGAAGAATTCCCGTAGTTTTTCCCTGATGGCAGGACCGCTTCTGTCTTCGTACTCTCCGGCCGACGCCCTGTCGCTGAGAGTAATGATAAGTATCTCAAGTGTTTCAGGCAGATTCATTTTTTTGTCTTTTCCAGGAGTACAACATCACCAATAATCATATTCCTGTCAACTGCCTTGCACATGTCATATATTGTCAGCAGGGCCACACTCACAGACGTAAGAGCCTCCATCTCTGCCCCGGTCTTTCCGGTGCATCTGATCTCACTTACAGCAGTAATGCCCGAACTTCCCGCTTTCAGATTCAGTGAGATGCTCTCGAGCTGGATGTTATTGCAGAGAGGTATCAGATCCGATGTCTTCTTGGCAGCGCTGATGCCCGCTATCTGTGCTACCGTCAGAACATCGCCCTTCTCAAGGCCATTCTTTTCAATCAGCCTTATAGTCTCCCCTGAAAGGGTTATATGGCCTGAAGCCCTGGCATACCTTTGTTCAGTCTTCTTGTTTCCGATGTCAACCATCGCTGCTTTTCCTTCTTTGTCAATATGTGTGAGCCGCTTCATAATGTATCAGCCTCCTATGTTATAAAAACAACCATTGTTGTTCGTTTTTCCTGATTCCGGTTTGTTCTTCACTGCAAGAGCCAGGGCCTGCCTGTGCCCGAGTTCCCTGATGCTGAATTCAAGATGGCTGAAAAGGCATGGCTTGAGCATTCCCTGGGCAGTGAGCCTTAGCCTGTTGCAGATTTTACAGTTACCCCCCGTTCCTCCGTCCACAACTGAAAAGAATCCCCTGCAAAGGTCCATCTGGCGGATATACCTTATTTCCAGATCATTCCTTTTACAGAAATCTGCCACCCCGCGGGCATCTTCTTCATCCCTCGACATCTTAACCACGCAATTGATCTTGACAGGTGTCAGCCCGGCCCTTCTGGCGGCTTCTATTCCTTTCAATACGTCGCTGACATTACCCCCCCTTGTGATCTTTCTGTACTGTATCGGGTCGATGGTATCGAGGCTGATATTTACCCTCTGAAGTCCTGCCTGTTTAAGGTCATGTGCGAATTCCCCGAGAAGGATTCCGTTTGTAGTCATGGAAAGATCCCTGATACCACCTATTTCAGATATCATCCCCACGAGGGCTGCAATATTTCTTCTGACCAGCGGCTCGCCTCCTGTAATACGCACTTTGGTAATCCCGCCGTCCACGGCTTCCCTGATGAAGGCGGTAATTTCACCGAATGTAAGGATATCGGCATGGTCAAGAAGTTTTATTCCCTCTTCCGGCATGCAGTAGGTGCATCTCAGGTTACACCGGTCGGTAACTGAGACCCTGAGATAGTCAATCTTTCTGTTAAATCCGTCGAACATTAACCAGCCCGCCTTTCTCGATTCTGTATATTCCTTCAGGTATCCTCATTATTCCGTCAGCCCCTGAAAGAGAAGCAATATGCGCAGATCCGTGGTATTCGACCGGGATAGCATACCCATCGGGATCGATACTAACCGGATGCCATCCCATGCGGTCGGCCGTCCTGCGGGAATAGTCGCTGCCCATTCTCATTATCAGCTCCTTCTGCCTTGTTATGGATCCGGTCATCACCTCAATGAGAGGCCGTACGAGAACCTCAAACTGAATGAAGGATGAAACAGGGTTGCCGGGGAGGCCGAATACCAGGGCTTCGGGATGCAGACCGAATGTTGTAGGCTTACCAGGCTGAACCGCAATCTTCGTAAAGAGTATGGTAACTCCTGCACGCTCCATCACCGATGGTACGAAATCGTAATCGCCCATCGAAACTCCTCCGGTAATGACAACAATCTCATTCTCGGAAATTGCACGGCTGATCAGCTGAAAGGTTTCATTCTCGTCATCCCTGGCTATTCCGTAAAACCCGGGGGATGCTCCTGCTCTCTCAGCCTGTGCCATAAGCTGGTATGAGTTGCTGTCGCGGATCTGGCCAGGCGCCGGTATCCGTGATGGTTCAACAAGTTCATTTCCCGAACTTATTACTGCCAGCTTTGGCTTCTTCCTGACCTTAACCCTTGAACAGCCTGCAGAAGCCATCACTGCAATATCCTGCGGTTCTATAATCTTTCCTGCCTGCAGTACCGTGGTTCCAGCCTTAATATCCTCCCCCCTCAGGGAAATGTTGTTTTTCAAAGAGAATCCCCTGAACCTCACTTTGCCGGAAGGGAGAACTTCGGCATCTTCAACCATGAAAACCATATCGCACTTTTCGGGGACAACTCCTCCGGTCATTATCTTAAAACACTGATCCTTACCGGGCGGAGGGAGAGGTTCTGTCCCGGCTGAGATCACCCCGGCGACCTCCAGATCGGAGGTCAGGTCGTCCTTCCTGCAGGCATATCCGTCGACTGCCGCCCTGTTAAAGGGGGGTATGTCAATGTCGCTCAGGATATTCTCTGCAATCACCCTTCCCATCGATGAGATAAAATCAATCTCCTCGGTGCCAGTAATGAATGCAGAATCAGTTACAATCCTGATCGCCTCCTCAAATTTTATCATTGCCCTGTCGTTCATATCAGTTTATGCCCTGGTGCTAATCATTCTCATGCAGGATAACAACTGCCCCGGCCGGAAAAGTGATCCAGACATCTGTTAACTCACGTATTCCGAGCGAAGATAATTCTTCCTGCCGGATATCAATAATAAATTTCTCACCTGCATCAACCATAACCTCCATCCCGTAAACAGACGGAATGATATCCATCACCGTTCCCATGAAACAGTTATCGTGTGTCCCTGCCGGTCTCTCCCTTGAAATACTGATGTCTTCGTTACGTATAATTACCACAGCTTCTCCCGGATGTTCCGCTCCGTTAAGTGTGAAAACAAGTTTATTCGGACAGACGGCTTTCCATTTGCCATCCTCATGCTGAATCCTTACCCTGAAAAAGTTCCTTACCCCCGCATACCTGGCGACAAATCTGTTCACGGGTTTACTGAATACCTCAGAGGGGGGGCCCTCCTGTATTATCCGGCCACTGTGTATTACTCCTATCCTCGATGCGAGATGGAGTGCCTCCCTGTAATCGTGAGTAACATGGATCATTGTGTGGCCCTGCCTGTTAAGCTGCCTGAGCACTCTTTTAATATCATCTCTGAGGCTTGCATCGATCGATGCCATAGGCTCGTCAAGAAGGAGAAGCCTGGGTTCGGTAACCAGGGTCCTGGCCAGTGCCACACGCTGCATCTCGCCACCCGACAGGTTTTGTGTACCCCTTTCGAGAAGATGACTGATATTCATCTCGGAAGCAATCTTTTTCACCCTCTGCCTGATTGAATCACCGTTGACCCTTCTTGCCGAAAGCGGATATGCAATGTTACCATAAACCGTCATATTGGGGAAGATTGCATAATCCTGGAAAACCAGTCCGATGTTTCTGTCCTGTATCCTTTTATATGTAATATCTTCATTATCAAGCCATATCGTTCCTGAGTCGGGAACAGAGAGTCCTGCGATAAGTTCAAGCAAAAGTGTTTTCCCCGATCCTGATCTCCCAAGAAGAACATAATAGTCGCCTTCCCCTATATTAAGGCTGATGTCTGAGAGTCTGAAACTTCCAAACCTTTTGCTGATTTTATCAAGCTTCAGCATCTTCCTGTATTTGTGTTACTTTTCTTCTTCCCGGCAAGATCCTCAGTAGGATCATTACGATAAGAGCAACAAGGATAAACAGTACGGAGGCAGGCCGTGAATAGTTAAGCCCGTAGGAGCTGAACCGCTCGAAAATAAGTACAGGAGCTATCATGGGGTGGTAGGCCACAATCACCACGGCACCGAATTCACTCATTCCCCTTGCGAACATCATTACAAAACCCGTCATGATGCTTTGTCTTGCGAGAGGCACCGATATTGTAAAGAACACCCTCGCCCTTCCGGCCCCCAGGTTAAGTGCCGCTTTCTCGAGTTTCTCAGGCACTGCTGCAAAACCATCGCGTGCTGAGTTAATGAAGAAGGGCAGGCTCACAAAAGCCATGGCAAGGGCTATCCCGGCAGGATTATTTACCAGGCTTAATCCGAAGGAATCGGCTGCCCTGCCTAAAGCCCCATCCCTGGAGATGAATCCCAGTATTGCTATGCCTGCGGCGGTGTGAGGAAGTACTATCGGAAGGTCTATTACCCCCTGAACAACCTTCTTCAGGGGAAACTGTTTCCTGGCCATAAGCCATGCAAGAGGTACAGCACCGATTGCTGAAAAAAAAGTAGCGGCGAACGATACCCACAGAGTAAGCCAGATACTCTGCTGAACCTCCCTGTCGCGCGCCGTTTCAAAGAACTCCGGAGCAGAGGTGTGAAGAAATAGTCCTGCCAGCGGAGCCACGATAAAGAGAAGCACCAGCGAGGAGAAAAAAAGCAGTAACCAGTTAAAGGGGTTGTGCCTCATCTGTCGTTTAATTCCGTTCGGGAAATGAAATATCTCCTGAGAGGGTCCGGAATCAGTCCGGGATTATCCGTGACAGGCGGCACCAGTGGTTCCTGTCCGCTCTCTCTAAGTATGCGGGCTCCTTCAGGGCCCAGAATGAAATCGATAAAAGCTGTTGCCTCATCCCCCGACGGTGCATCTCTCAGTAGTGTGAGACTGTAGTTTATATAACTTCCCGCAACCATCATGCGGTTTCCCGGGCTGGTTCCTGCAATCTCCAGAGTAACTGACCTGTAAACCTCATCTTTAGTGGGATCGGAAAGGCTTATCTCAGCCGGCAGTTCTATGAACCTGAATCCATGCTGGAGGGCAACCGACTTATACTGAAACATGTAATCGATGGCGTTTGACTCTGCCAGGGCAATGAGGTCAACCTCCTTCGGCCGGATATAATTCCTGTTCTTCGCTGTCAGCTTTTCAGCAAGCCCCGGCAGATCGTAAAATTTCTCAGCCAGCATCATGGTCAGTACCGACCTGTATCCGCACGGATCTGAGTCAGGATCGGACCTTCCGTAAATCACATCGTTCCTCAGAAGTATCCGGGGCCAGTTTTCAGCGTTTATTTCTCCCGAGTACTTTGACCTGTTGGTGAAGGCTATCACAATTGCATTTGTGGCAAACTTTATCCCCCAGTCTGCATACCCGGGAATCAGCAGCTCATCAATGACAAAATAATCAGCTGAAGCCATTATGTCACACGGTTTTTTCAACTCTGTTATTTTACGTGCGCAAACCAGGCTTCCTGCCGGTTCAAGCAGTATCCTGATCCCCGGATTGTTCCTTTCGTACTCTTTCGCCATATTTTTGAAAGGGACCGAGAGACTTCCGGCGTGGAATACTATGATCTTTTTCTTTTCCCTGGTATCAGTCAGGCATGCCGTTAAAAGAAGCAACAGATTAATAATCAGAATAATCAGGTTCCTCATACAGTTCCTTATAAACAACCTACTGGTGATCCTTCACAACATCTATCACCTCCGGCAGATCCATCCCTATCTTCCGGAGGAATTCCATCGTTGGAACTCCGTTACTGTTCCATCCCCTCCGCAGGTAAACGGAATCAACCAGTTTATTGTACTGGTCCTCCCTGTATTTCCGGAGGATACCCATTTTTTCGTCAGTGCTTTTTCCTTCAGGATCAATGCCCAGGATTTCCTTTAACTGTGTATCATACCTTTCACTGCGCGACTCATACTCTTCGGGTGTGACAGGGCCGGCAGCCCGATAGGGTTGCATGTCGTACCTGCGTGTTCCGAAACCTCTTCTCAGATTAAAGACACGCTGGAAATTGTATACTCTTTCGGAGTCCTCAACAAGCCTGTGCTTGTCGAATTCCCTTCCGGTTACTGCCTTGTAGATTGTAACATAATTATCGACATGCTCCGGCACCTTTGCAGGCTCATCAGACATGGCATTGCTTTCCGGCTCCACATCGTTCCACGGCAGTTTGCACAGACCCACCAGCCCGAACCAGGTCCTGAACATCGGGAAATAATGAAGGGCTTCAGCCTTATTCTCAAAAGTCGGTATCTGATTATTTACCATATCCATGAAGATCAGCCATGCCTCATCGTGCTGCGGCCCTTTATTTGTAAGGGCGTATCCACCCTGCTGGGCCAGCGATTCCTTCGACATGTACTGAGAGTATTCAAGCCTCTTATTGACCATTGCAATATCATTGAGGAATGAGGCATCTCCCCAGCCGTTCCTGATAAAGAGTTCTTTCATGCCGTAGACTCCCAGTCCGGCGGTTTTTCCAAACCCTTCACCCCGGGCTGTCTTATGCAGCAGTTCGAGGGCGGCCTCCGGGTTGCCGAAATTAAGCTCAAGCCCCCCTGTTCTTTCGGAGTTCAGTATGCCGTTCTGGTAGCATTCCATAATAAAGGCTACAACTGTACCCCATGTGATGGTGCATATACCGTATGTATCGCAGTAGAAATTGACTTCGATAACGTAGTGTGAATCAAAGATAGCTGAGTTTGAACCGATACCCGCAGCAGTTTCGTATTCCGGACCGTCAACTATCACCTTATGCCCTTTATATGGCCCGGTATGTATCTCAAAATCGTCAACCCCCTTACTGCACGACATGTTGCATCCGATCCAGCAGCCATCGGGTATATTCTGGGTGAAGTGGCTCTTCCATACCGAAGAGTCGATCCTGTAGGCATCGGGATGGTTCCCGTACTTGAAGTTCATTACCGGAAGGAGGTCATGATCGTTCATTATTTCCATCAGGTGGGCTGTCCCTACCTGACGCATCTGGCACTGTATGTCGTCCAGTTCCCTGATCTCCCTGTTGAATCTTTTCCCTCGCTCCCTGATTGCCTCAAGGTCCACAACGTTGTTAAGGTTTCCCTTTACTCCGGGTATCTTGCAGACAAGAGCCCTGATCTTCTTGTCGCGGAACACTGTGCCTATACCTCCCCTGCCTGCCTGCTTAAGCCTGACCTTTTTTCTTTTCGGGTCGTAGAAGCTGAAATTGAGCATCCCGAAAAGAGAATGTTCTGCAGCGGAGCCCGACGAAACCACACCGATATTCTTTTTCTCGCTTTCGTTGTCAGCATAAAGATCAGTAAGGTATTCGGCAAGCAGATGACTGTCGCGCACACCATTGGGCATCTCTGCGATCTCTACCCTGTGGTTTATCCCGTCGATGTATACCAGGATGTCCCTGTCAGATTTTCCCTGGATCTCAAGGGCATCGAACCCGGAGAATTTAAGGAAGGGTCCGAAAAAACCGCCCACATTACTGTCTATAACGGAATCAGTCTGGGGGGAGATGCTTACAACCAGCGACTTTCCCGTGCCTGAATACTGGGTAATGCCACCGATAGGGCCTGATGAAATAATTATTTCATTATCAGGATCATTCCACTTTGTATCAGGTTTGGTAGCGTCCCAGAGAAGCCTCAGTCCATAACCCTTTCCTCCGATGAATTTCTCTTTCATCAGGGGAGGAACATCCTTTTCTTTTATCACAGGTGTTCCTACATTAATATAAAGTATCTTGTCGGTATAACCTTTGCTCAGGGGGGTCCATTTATAGTCCCAGCTTTTTATTGTCTTATACTGATGCCTGTCAGATGTTGTATCCATATTTGTGAATTATTGTTTTTCCTCTCTTGCTGATTTATCAAAGTTATGATTTATTAGTTACCTGCAGCATGACATTAATCAATACCGGATAAAGGAAAATCTGCGGTTTTCAAATGACAATAAATGTAAATATCTTTATGGGGTAAAATCTGATGGCAATGAGATTCGCTGAGATACAGGAGCACCTTCGGAGGTTCCGGGTGGGCATTGCCGGCGCCGGCGGGCTTGGCTCCAACTGTGCAGTCGCTCTTGCCAGAACCGGAGTGGGGACTCTTGTAATCTCTGACTTTGATAAGGTAGAAAGGGAGAACCTGAACCGCCAGTACTATTTCACCGATCAGGTTGGA
>CAYRQY010000050.1:0-12628 GCA_964426435.1 uncultured Rikenellaceae bacterium
CACAGGAGAGTGTTGAGTCAAGACCTGCCTGCCTGTATTTGCTGAAATATTTTTCGGGCACCTGAAAGGGTGAATGAGGAACGTTATGTGAAACGTAACACAGGAAAGGCTTCTCCCTGTTGCGTTCTATGAATTCCAGAGCCTGGCCGGTAAAATAATCGGTTGTGTAGCCTGAAGATTGTCTTTCTTCATCGTTATGGAGGAACCAGGCATCATAGTAGTATCCAAGGTGCCCGACGGGAAATCCGACAAATTCATCAAAACCCTGCCTGTTAGGATGTTGTGGATAATACCGGCCATTATGCCATTTGCCGAAGCATCCGGTGATATAGCCGTTATCTTTCAGTACTTCAGCGATGGTAACCTCTTCACTTCTCATATTTTCATACCCTCGGGTAACCGAAGAGACCCCTGTTCTGAGAAAATATCTTCCCGTAAGCATCTGTGCTCTCGTAGGTGCACTAAGGGGACACACATAAAATCTTTCGAAGCTGAGACTCTCCGACTTAAGCCCATCCAGGACAGGTGTTGCGATCAGTTCATTGCCATTTGCGTTAATGTCGCCCCAGCCCATATCATCGGCAAGGATAATAACTATGTTCGGCTTGCTGCTTTCGGCTGGTCCGTTGCATGCAACCAGAGTGGCAGCAAACCCGGTCATGCAAATTTCAAATGTTCTTCTTCTCTGCTTCATCTTCTGTATTCGGGATTTGGAACAGGCATATTGGCATTCAGGCTTTTTCGCCATTGAACAAGCAGTTCATATAACTCCTGTGTCTTTTGTTTCATGGTCGTTGACAGATCCTTCGATTCGGAAATATCGTTTTTAAGATCATACAATTCAAGTTTGCCGGTTTCATAGCTTTCGACAAGCTTATAATCTCCAAGCCTGACTGCTCCTGCAGGACGGCTCATCTGGTTTGAGAAGTGAGGGTAATGCCAGAAAAGCGGCCGGCCGGATGCCGGAAATGGCTCACCTCGAAAAAGGGGTGCAATACTTCTGCCATCGATATTATGAGGCAATGATTTGATTCCCAGAATATCGCAGAAGGTCGACAGATAATCCTCCGTGCTGAAATAATCATCTGAAATGGCACCGGCTTTAAGTTTCTCCTTCCACGTAATTATTGCAGGCACCCTTATTCCGCCCTCATAAACGTGTCCCTTCCATTTTCGCAGGGGAAGATTTGATGTGGGTGTAGGGCCAAGCTCATCCATGCCGAGGCCTCCGTTGTCACTTGTAAAGACTATCAGGGTGTTTTCGTAAAGGCCTTTCTTTTTCAATGTCTCCACTATTCGTCCGACGCCGTCGTCGATGCTTTCGACCATTGCCGAATAATAGGGATTGAACTTCTCATCAGAATTGTTGTACTTCCTGAAGTATTTCATGAGTTTATCAGGTCTGGGAACGATAACCACGTGAGGAGCCGAATAGCACATATACAGGAAGAAGCTGTTGCTTCCTGCCCCTTCAATAAACTCAACAGCATAATCGGTAAGCTTGTCTGTCAGATATTCGGTCCCTTTGTCAACGAACTCATTGTTATATGAATCTTCATAAATTGAGTAGTTGTAATAATCGAGTCCGTTCCTGCCAATCATTCTTGTATAATCGAATCCCTGTGACCACGGAGCTATCGAATCGTGTCCTCCCAGATGCCATTTCCCCACCATTGCTGTTTTGTAGCCGGCGTCCCTGAGTATTTCGGCAACGGTTATTTCCCTTGCTTCAAGGTAGGGTTTCCATGGAGCCGGAAGGACGGGCGAGGCAGGGTCGGTCCGGTTACCGGCAATGAAGTTAGTGAGGTGCAGCCGGGCCGGATGTTTGCCGGTCATGATTGAAGCCCTGG
Organism: uncultured Rikenellaceae bacterium; assembly: GCA_964426435.1. Taxonomy (GTDB): domain Bacteria; phylum Bacteroidota; class Bacteroidia; order Bacteroidales; family VadinHA17; genus LD21. Next base: position 1,851 of record CAYRQY010000050.1, read on the forward strand.
TGGGAGAGCTGACAGGACAGGCGGCATAAGCCTGAGTAAACAGGATGCCGCTTTGGGCAAGGGAATCAATATTGGGAGTTTCGGTAAACTTATTACCGTAACAGCCGAGGTCTTTCCATCCCATATCGTCGGTAAGGATAAAAACAATATTGGGCTTTTCCTGGGCCAGCGCTGCACTGCCAAGCATTAAAAGAGGCATCACTCCGGTTAAAGTCTTCATTACTAGAATCTTCCTTTGTTATTGTTTTGGGTTGCATTAAATTTCATATCAACAGACTCTCCCCTGATATTGTAAAATGGTGTTTTCACGTATCCGGGCATCCTTTCGTACCAGTCTTTAGTGAGATTCTCAGGAATATTATCACCCGTTACCTCCATCCATTCAAGAAGAATTGAGTTTAACTGTTTCTTCTTCCCGGAGTATTCCGGTGAATATGCCACATTATTGAACTGTTCAGGGTCAACGGTGCAGTGATATAATTCTTCGGCGGGTCTTGGAGCCTGGAATATTTCAGCCTGTTCGGATGTAAGTTTCCCAGGCGTGAAAAGGCTGTCGAGATCAGCGTACGAAGGACTTCCTATTGCATCTGCCGGCCCTGATTGCGGAAATTGCGGCCTGGAATTAAGAATATAGAGGAAGTCTTTTGTTCTGACCATCCTCTGATGGGCCTCATAGTCGTGCCAGTTATGTTCGGCAAAAACAAATTTCCTGTGATTCCGTGAAGGATTCTTTAAGAGTCTTACCAAGCTTTTTCCCTGTATTGTTTCAGGTACCGGAACCGAGGCCAGTTCAAGTATTGACGGGGCAATATCTATTGAGCTCACCATGGCATGACACTCTTTTGGTTTAACTCCGATGCCGCCGGGCCAGTGAACTATGAAGGGTGATTTGAGTCCCCTGTCGTTGACTCTTGTCTTGCTGTGAGGAAAAGGCCGGCCGTTATCGGCCATAATGATGATCAGAGTATTTTCATATACTCCCTGTTTTTTAAGCTCTGCCACTACCTCTCCGATGTAGTGATCGAACCTTTTTATCTCGTCATAAAATCTTGCAAGGTCTTCCCTTGTTCCTGGTTCGTCGGCAAGGTAGAAGGGAGGTCTTATATCTCCTGGACTGTGGGTGCCTGAGAATTCGTTGGGACCCCACGGGCGATGTGGATCCATTGCTGCAAACCACATAAAGAAAGGTTTGTCCCGGGGCCTTTCTTCAAGGCACTTCACCCAGAGTTCTTCACCCCCGTCGCCGTTAAGTTTTCCATCGTCGTTAACCTTATCGAAACTTCTCCTGGCATAGGGACCCATATGAAATTTGCCGGCCTGAACAGAATAATAACCATTATGCCTGAGCAGTTCAGGGAATCCTGTCATGAAGTCAGGGGGAAGGGTATGAAGCTCTGCCCCACCGGTATTATGAGGATATCTTCCTGTTATGATACTATTACGGCTTGGACTCGAAGAGCTTGCAGTAAGGAAAACGTTTGAGAATCTTATTCCGCTTTCAGCCAGACGGTCGATATTCGGAGTTTGCACGTAAGGGTTTCCATAGCACCCCGGATCGTCAATGCTCATATCATCGGCGATGAATATAATAAAATTCGGTTTTTTCTCCTGTTTCTGACAGATCAGTGATGTTGTAAGGAGAGGTGTTCCCAGCAACAGTGTTGTGACTATCCGTTTGTTCATTGTATTGACATAATAAATTATCCCAGCCATGCTCCCTGTTCAAGAAGAAGCTTCTTCAGTTCATTGGGATTAACCTCACGTGCCTTTATCCCTTTCCTTGCAGCAATGGCAGCAGCAGCTCCTGCTCCATGTCCTGTTACGAGGCAGGTCCCAATAATACGGGTATCCTCAACAAGATCCTTTTCAAAGCAGAAACAGCGTCCGGCAACGATCAGGTTTTCAATCTTTCTGGGCAACAGCGAACGGTAGGGTATCTGCCAGCAAGGTCTCTCCGCAGGCCTCACCGCTTCGCCTCTGTACATCATTGTTGTCCAGGCCCCGCTAATGCCTATTACATCATCAAACGATCTGTAAGTCATGGTGTCTTCAAGCGTCAGCTTATACTCGCCATCGAGTATCCTCGACATTCTTACACCCAGCTGTGAAGCTGTGTCGAGCAAGAAGATCTCTTCATATCCGGGAGTGTTACGCAGCTTCCATAAATTCTCCCATATCTCCTTCCTGTAATCCATCTGTAGTTTCGAGAGTGTTTGAATATCCAGACCGTTCTGATCGTCAAGCCCTCTCATGTTAAACCAGTTAACACTCTTATACGGAGTCGGACCACCAATGCTCAGACCCTGCGGCAAAGGCACGGACCTGTCAACACGGTCAGCATTACCGAGCCGGTAATTCAGCCCTATATGGTAATTCATCATTTCATAGTTCTCTCCCGCCATGTGGAGTATATCCCCATCGCCGGTGCAGTCTATCACAACTTTTGCCAGTATCGCCTGCCGGCCCGATTTACTTTCGATGAAAACACCCTTGATAATATTTCCTTCCATTATCGCACCGGCACCCCAGGTATGAAAGAGCATTTTTACACCGGCTTCCCTGATCATTTCGTCAAGGACGTATTTACCGGCTTCCGGATCAATTACCGGATTTATTTCCTGGATTGACATACCTATCGCTTTCAGCCTGTCGGCCATTTCTCCTCCCACTCCGAATATAACCTGCCTTCTGTTCTTATTACTGTCAACACCATGAGTTGACAAAAGAGGCAGTACCAGACCCCCTGTCCACAAACCTCCAAGATGGTTATACCTTTCGACAAGCCAGGTCTCAGCTCCCGCCCTGCTGGCAGCTATAGCTGCTGCCGCTCCTGCAGGTCCGCCGCCAATTACAATAACATCGGTCTCTGCCAGAACAGGAATCTCTCTCGCAGGTTCTTTAACACTCTTTCCCGACGCATTTTCAGCCAAACCGGAGGATCTATCCTTTTCCCCGGAAGAGGCAAAAATCTTTCCGTTACCGGTCAGTCCCAGACCGACGGCACTCCCCGAAACAATAATCTTTGAAACAAAATCTCTGCGCTTCATCTCTTTTTATATTAGTTATTTACGATTGAATCCTGCCTCTTTGCCTGTATGTACAGATCACTATTTAAACATTCTCAGGCACAACAAATGGCTCCCTGTACTCTCTTGTCAGAAGGGCATCGGCATCAGGTGCATTTTTGAATCTCATTTTCTCCGGATCAAACTCAAGAGACCTCCCCAGCCGGTACGAAATATTGCCCAGGTGCATCAGGGCGCAGGAATAAAATCCATCACGAATGTCGGAGTTAACCAGTTTCCTGTCATTTGCCCTTATTGCGTCAATAAATGCCTGATAATGGTTACCAAGACCGCTTCCCTTTTCACCCTCCTTCCTTTCCTTCCCGTAATAAACCTGCCACTCATTAACATTCTTGGTCATATAACCTTTTGACCCGAAAAACAGGTTCCCGATAACATTATCCGCACTAACCATATATGCATCAGCTTGTGGATTTTCACTTTTGATGCCTTCCCTGTTGGTGATCCAGTGACGCACTTCGAACTGTAATATCTTTTTTTTGTCACCTCCCCCGGATGGATCAGGGAATTCGAAAACTGCCATCAGTGTATTAGGGGTATTCTGGTCATCATCGAACATAAAATGCCCGCCCACTGCACTTATCTTCTCAGGCAATGTAACATTTAGTCCCCATCTTGCAATATCCATTTCGTGGACTCCCTGGTTGCCCATATCACCATTTCCGTAATCCCAGTTCCAGTGCCAGTTATAGTGAAACCTGTTTGTTGAAAATGGTCTCTTTGGGGCAGGTCCTAGCCAGAGGTCATAATCGACTCCTGCGGGGACGGGTTCCTCAGGTGTTTTTCCGATTGTATCGCGCCATTTATAACATAAGCCCTTGGCCATATAGACCTCACCCAGATTACCCCCGTGAAGGAATTCAGCCATACTTTGGGCACAGGGATTACTTCTCTGTTCGGCACCGTCCTGAACGATCAGTTTGTATTTATCGGCCGCCTCAACAAGTTTCTTTCCCTCAAAGAAATTGTGACAGCATGGCTTCTCCACCGAAACATGCTTGCCTGCCTGCAGTGCCCAGATTGAAGCAAGTGCATGCCAGTGATTAGGTGTTACAATTGAAACAGCATCTATGTCCTTATCCTCATAAAGTTTCCTCAGATCAACATATGTCTTTGGTTCTGGCAATGATTTATCGGTGAAATGTCTTTTTATCCGCTCCTTAAAGAGATTTGTATCCACATCGCAGATTGCAGCAACTCTCGTGTTTTCCAGCTTCAGGTACTCGGAAATATGAGCCTGTCCCTGTGCACGGATACCTATCACTGCAACATTTACCCTGTCGTTTGCACCTTTCCAGCCTGGTCCTGTCAGAATGACCGGGGCAGTTCCTAACGCTGCAGATCCTGCAGCTGCCATAGATATAAACTTACGTCTTTCCATTTTATATTGACTTGCGGTTAATCCCTAAGATATGTAAAGCTCAGTCTTTGCTTATTATGGTGATTAATAAAACCAAAAATATCACTTAAAGCATTTTTGTTCCGGACCGGCATCTGAGCATTCAACTCTTCCCTCCATTTTCGCAAGTCATCTGCCAGTTTCAAAGTTATTGCCTTCTCCCTTTCAGCAAGGTCAACTGATTCACTGATATCATTTTCCAGGTTGTATAGTTCATATGCAGGCTTGCCATTTTCGAGTATACTGCTCTCATACCATTCGATCAGTTTCCATTTTCCGCTTCGGACGGCACCCGATGGAGGTCCGTTATGGTAATGTGGATAGTGCCAGTATATATTCCTTTCAGGCAAGGGTCTCCCGGTTTTCAGGTGATCAAGTAAACTTACTCCGTCAACTGACGGAAATCTCTCCGAACCAATCAGATCACAGAATGTTGGCATGAAATCCACCGATGATACAATTTCCTTACTTATCCTGCCCTTTTTGATAACACCGGGCCACTTTATTATAAGGGGAACTCTTATCCCTCCCTCATAAAGCCATCCTTTGCCCTCCCTCAGTGGAGTCTGTTTTGCATCACCTGCCAGTCCTCCGTTGTCTGAGAAAAAGACCACGATCGTTTTTGAAGCCAGTCCCGAAAAATCAAGGGCGTCCAGAATCTTTCCCACATTTCTGTCAAGCCTCGATAGCATTGCTGCGATTACCGGATTGTTTTCGTCTTTTTCACTTCCGGGAACATTTTCCCACCAGGAAATTGAATCGGCTTTATCCATAAGGGGATTATGAATGGCGCTGAAACTGACAAACAGGAAGAATGGATTATCACTGTTTTCCCGGATAAATCTAACAGAAGTATTCCCTATTGAATCTGATTTATGCGGATCAAGTTCCGGATCTGAGTTCCTGTCAGGCTTGTCGCTGACAAAATGCTGGTCAAATCCTTGCTTGTCAGGATTAAAGGGGAGGCTCTCAGGACCGAATTTTTCCTTACTCAGGTGCCATTTCCCGAAGATGGCAGTCCGGTAGCCTTTCCCGGAGAACATTTCAGCCAGAGTTACTTCTTCGAGTGGCAGATATTTATGCCATTCAGGCTGAGAAAGAGGATAATTATCATTCTGGTTACCGGGAATAAAATCGGTCAAATGTAACCGCGCCGGATATTTGCCAGTCATTATGCTGGCCCTCGTCGGGGAAGAAACGGAGCAGGCTGCATACGCATCAGTAAACCGTATTCCCTCTGCAGCCAACCTGTCAATATTGGCAGTTCTGTAATAGTTGCTGCCATAACAACCTGTCTGAAAATAACCAAGGTCGTCAGCAAGAATAAAAACAACATTCGGTGATCTCTTCTCTCTGTCGCAGCCAGCGCCTGTCGCTGCCAAAACGCCAGCTGCCACTAATGAAATTCTGAAAGTCAGATCCATAGATATTTAAGCTTACATCCTTAATGATCACACTGATACAGGCATAACAAACGGCTTCCGATAATCTCTTGTCAGCAATTTATCAGCATCGGGATCGCCGACAAATTTTTCTTTTAAGGGATCAAAGGTAAGTTTCCTTTCGGTAAGGTGTGATATAACGCCAAGGTGTCCGAGAGATGCCGACAAATGTCCTTCGAGGATATCATTATCAAGTTCTTCTCTTTTCCGGCTTCTCACACAATTAATGAAGTTTTCCCATCCGTTGGTAAGTTCTTCAGCAGGAAAATCCCTATCCGATTTCGCAGGTCCGGGTTCGTTTTTAGTACCAAAATAGGTCTTGTAACCGCTGCCATTAAAGGTCATCCAGCCCTGATCAGAATAGAGGAAGCAATCTCCTGAATCAGGTAATCCTTCAGGATTTGTACAAAGGCTTCTCACCTCATTCTGCACTATGGTGCCATCTGCATATTCATAAATGGCGACAAGTATATTCGGTACTTCCTGGTCATCGTCTCTCATGTATTTTCCTCCGGCACAATGAATTTTCACAGGATGAGTATTTTTATTGAGAGCCCATCTTACTGTGTCCATCCTGTAGATACCGTTATTCCCGAATTCTGTTGTCCCTGTATCCCAATACCAGTGCCACTGGTAGATATATCTGTTCTCATTGAAAGGTCTGTATGGTGCCGGACCCAGGAAGAGATCCCAGTGAACGCCCTCAGGAATTGGGCTGTCGGGTACATGTTCTATCGGAACACGATAGCGGTAGGTTATTCCTTTAGCCATGTAAACCTTCCCCAGTTTCCCCTCATGGACGAATCTTATTCCTTCCTTCACAGCTTTGCTGCTTCTGTAACATATTCCCGATTGAACGATCCTGTTATATTTTCGAGCTGCATCAACCATTTTACGGCCTTCAGAAACATTGTGGGAGACAGGCTTCTCAACATAGACATCCTTACCGGCCTGGCAAGCCCATACAGTCATAAGAGCGTGCCAGTGATCGGGAGTGGCGATAGAAATAACATCAATATCCTTATCGTCAAGAAGGTCTCTGAAGTCTGTCCTGACCTGAGGCTTAATGCCAAACTGATTTTCCACTACCGTGACCATCCCCGGAAAGAGCCTTTCATCGACATCACAGAGTGTTGTAACAGCAACGTTGGGTATTTTGGCATATGTATTAACATGGACTATACCACGTCCATTGATCATTCCTCTCACGTTTTTTCGCTGTCCGCTGATCCCCACAACAGCTATATTTATCCTTTCATTAGGGCTTCGGGTGATCATTCCGGGAATATACCCGGGTGCCGCAAAGGCGCTGCCGGCAACGATCGCAGAGTTTCTGATAAAGTCTTTTCGCTTCATGGTTTTTATTTTGAAAAGTTATATAGCATTCTGTAAGGCAAGAAATAACCCCCTGTAACATTTCATGTATTCAACGGGTTCACAGCTCACTCTGCCTATTTCGGCATTGCAATAGCCTTTGAAACCTGAATCAGCCAGTAACTTAAAGAAATGCCGGTATGGATATGCCGGATCATGAAGATCATGCATATGAACTCCCCTAATACGGTCTTTAACAGAATTGAAATTATAGATCAATCCCTCTCCGTCAATATCTGAAGCATTACAATTCCAGTTTACATAAACAAACGGGTTTTGTGCATAATCAATAATCTGCCTGATCACAGGAACTGAATTTGTTCCCTGTCCGTGGATACATACCCGCACTTCAACGCCATGGTCATTCCCAAAAGTGCCAACCCCGGCAAGAGCCTTTCCTATCTGCTCCTTCGTCTTTTCTGCAGGGACACCTTCAGGAAGGGCATTGGGGAATACCCTTATGCCGGTTGCCCCCAGATCCCTGGCCAGCAAAATATATTCCTTTGTCCCTTCAATGTTACTTTTCAGTTCGGATGGATCCGGAGAATGGTATTGAAAAGCACTCGCAAGACTTATCGTTTCAAGCGGAGAATCTTCAAACCTTTTCTTTACCTCCTCTCTCTGTTTGGAAGTCAGTGTCACCTCCACTCCATGAGCATGAGTGGTTCTGAGTTCAACAGACTGGAACCCTGTTTCGGCACAGTTTTTAATGATCGTTTCAATATCCCATTTACTGCCGAGCAGATAGGTCATCAGACCAATTTTCAAAGGATTATTGTTAAGGATGACAGGCGCGTCCTGTTTTTGCTCTGCAACGGAAGCCAATGCCAATACCGGGGTAACAGAAGCAACACCTGCAACTGCTGATGTCGTCATGAATCGTCTCCTGGTGATTTTGCCTTTCATAGTTTTAAATTTGGTAAGTTTAATATAATGATTACCTGCCGAAATACTTTTTCAGGGTATATTCAGGCTGCCACATATCGGGTTTACGCTCCAATTTTTCATGATCATATTCCAAGGGCAGCAACTCCTTCGCGGTTAGCGATACAGTATCGCCGAAAGTTTTCTGCCAATCTTCCATTAATTGCCATAAATCTTCGATTGTTGACTTATATCTCTCATCCTGTGCCAGATTATTGAGTTCCAAAGTATCTTTCATAAGGTTGAATAATTGACTATAATCTCTTTCGGGATAACGGATAAGCTTCCATTCTTTTGTTCTTACGGCTCTTATAGTATTACGATATGCTGTAAATATTGAAGAGCGACCTCCGTCCGGTTTTCCCTGAACAGCGGGCAGAAGGCTTATACCGTCAATATTTTCGGGCAGAGGCAGTGAAACAAGCTCTGCCAGCGTGGGGAACAGATCAATAAGGTAAACAAGGGCGTCTGTCCTCTTACCTTTAGGAATACCCGGTCCTGAGATTATGAGGGGGACCTTCATACTGTGTTCATAAAGGTTTTGTTTTCCCAGAAGGCCATGGCTTCCAATTGCAAGACCATTATCTGCACTGTATACTATTATGGTGTTCTTGTATAGGTTATTATCCTTTAAAGTCTGTACAATTTCTCCCACATTATTGTCGAGATGAGAAATAAGCGCATAATAGTCTGCCAAAACAGCCTTTACTGATTCAGGCGGACGGGGCCATGGAAGAAGATTCTCATCACGTACGGACAGATTGTCGAAGGCAAAGGGATGCAAAGGCATATAATTACCTGGCAAAGGAACAGACCCGGGCAGATACCTGTCCAGATAATCAGGACGAGGTGAATAGGGATCGTGCGGAACGGTGTAGGCCACATAACAGAAGAAAGGATTTTTTCGGTCACCAGTGGCATAGCGTTCAAGGAAGCCAATAGCTGCTTCGGTGAAGATATCGGTGGAAAAGCCTTTCTTCTGAGGCTCGCTCAGTTTTCCATCATTATCAAGATCACCTACGGCTATATTGAAATGGTCGGCCATACCTCCGAGGAAAATACTCTTTCCCTGCTGGAAGCCTGCCTCGAAAGCACTTTTTTCATTATGCCACTTGCCTGTTGCAAAGGTGATGTATCCGAATTTCGAAAAATAAGTTGGCATTATTTCAACGCCCTCAAGCTTATCGTAGACACTGAAGAGGTTCCTGCCGCTAAGCAGCATAGCCCTGCTTGGTGCGGATATAGCTCCGTGATGGCCCCCCATTATGTAACTATTGGTAAACCGTAATCCGGTTTCCGAAAGCTTATCGATATTAGGGGTACTGATAAGATTATTGCCAGCACAACCAAGTGCATCAGCTCTTTGATCGTCTGCAAGTATGAACAGGATATTTGGTTGCTGCTCCGTCTTCCTGCAGGATGTTAATGCTGCAACCAGGGATGCCCAGCATATGCAGCCTGCAATCATATTATTATTCTTCATAATAATTTTATTATAAATAAGATTCAAAGGTCTCTTCATGAACTATGTTGCCATCCACATCACAATGCTGCATTCTAAGGACTACCTGCTCATTCTGTCTCATTACACTTCCGCGGAGATATCCTCCTTTAACTCTCAGGAACCTGTGTTCGGGTCTTACATCGTTCTGATTCCACCCTTCTGCGTGGGAATCTGATCCTGCCCCGCAACTGAATTCCCACAGGGTTGTCCCAGGTATATTTGTAACGTATTGCCAGTGGCGATCACCGTTGCAAATAAATACATTGTCAAACTGTTTCAGGAATTCACGTATTTCATTGCCTTCGTACGAGAATCCCCTGTTTGAGTAATTATCATTCTTGGCTGGCCGGTCAGGTCCGAGTGTGGGGCCGGGAGTAATAATCAGTTTAAAGGTTGCATCAGATTCATAAAGGGTCCTGAAAAGCCAACTCTTCTGTTCTTCTCCCCAGATTGTTTTGCCTGGACCATCGGGGTCACTGTTTTTACTGCGGAAATTGCGTCCTTCCATTAACCATATCTGCAGATCTTTACCCCAGCGTATTGTCTTATAAGGCATATCATTCGACGGGAACTGTTCCTTATCAAATATTTCAAGTCCACGCTCCCAACTTACGGTTCCGTATCTCATCCCCGGGTATGCATCATCCCTCAGTACGTCGTGATCATCTTTCATGAAATATGTTGTAACCTGGTTGTAGAAATCCCGTTGATTCGGAAGTGCAAAGATCCTGTCCCATTTAAACCTCATCAATTCCTCTGTGAGCGCAAACGGGCCGGGTTTGTCATAATATTCAACATCTCCGGTATGAACGAGAAAATCGGGAAACGGCTGAAGCATAGACCTGTAGATCTTATGTCCGTTTATCGGATCGTCCCTGCGGGGATAATCGTGGCAGGTAACAATGTAAAAATTAATCTTATCCTCAGATTCAGCAGCAGGGGGAGTTCGAAAAGAACCTGAGACCGTTGAAGTAACTCCTGATCTTTTATTCTTTCTTGCGGATATTTCCACGACATATTTTGTACCGGAAGTTAAATCATCAAGTTTC
>CAYRQY010000051.1:0-12558 GCA_964426435.1 uncultured Rikenellaceae bacterium
ATAACTATCATAATTACTGCATATTATAAGGACACGATGTATCCTCTTCTGCATCAGAAGATCGAATGAGGTGTCGGTAAAATCATATTTCTGCAGATCCAGTATCCCGTCAATGATCGTCATCGGTCGGTTTTTTGTTCGTTGGTTGATATTACAGCGATCCCCTTTCTGCCATCCATCCTGATAAGAAGGGGGCTTTCAAACCGGACGTGCCGGAAGAATTTTTTCTTCGACACCACAGGCTGGTCACCAATCTTCTCCCAGTTTATTTTACTTGAAGGCGAATCGAGGTTGACAGAGAAGTATCCCACATTCATGGAGGTGACATTATGGAAGAAATGGGATCCCAGCGATGCATCGATGTGGAAATCAGGAAGACTTACCTCTACAACTACACTTGCATTTGAGATCTGCGGCCACACGACGGGAATCCCTATGAACCTGTCCTTTGTTCCCCATCTTCCCGGGCCGATCAGTACATATTTCCTGTTTTCCCTGATCATCGCCTCGTTGATCTTTTCTATCTCCGCTGCCATGCTGGTTGTCTGAAGCCTGTTGAACTTATCAGGATGAAGGTATACGATGTCGCTTATAGAGTCTATTACCCCGTTACCCATACTCCTGTCGGCCAGCAGCAGGAGCTCATCATTGTCTATGGTATCGGGATCGATGGTATAGCCAGCTCCCATTCCCACAAGGGGTTTGATCTGAAGCAGGTAGAATGAGGCGTTCTCTTTTTCGTCCCTGGTAAGGTCGACGGCAAATTCAATCTCCACAGTGGTTCCGCACGCTTCCGTCACCACTTCCAGTACAGTCCTTAGTGTAGATGCGAGAGGTATGTAATTGTACTTAAGAATATCCGCAAAGTTAACAATCCTCGGGCCGGGGTAATCGAGTCCCGGAACAATGGTATCGTTATCGGCGTGGAAGACCGATGCACAGTGTCTGAGCGTGCCATGTTCCTCAGCCTCACTGATGTCGAGTGTGACAAGGCCGGCATTCTCTCCTTCAAGGAGGTTAAGGTCGTGCTTGGCCATATCCACGGCGTAGAACCTGACCTGGGAGTTTTTGTAGAGATCCTCCTTCGAGATCATTTCAAGCTCCGGGTATGCAGGTGAGAACCTGTATGCCTTTTCTCCCTCCATCACATACTGGCCGAGGCCTATGGCCATCACGGCAAAACCATCCTGAGGTTTCATGTGGGCTACCGGATAGAAATTGAACGACTGAGCCGTGCCGCTCATATGAGGATAGAAAGCATCTCCGAACCTTTTGCCTGCCACCTCCTGTATTACCACTGCCATCTTCTCCTGCTCAATCTTATATGATATGGCTTCAAAATAGGTACGGGCACTCTTCGAATATATCGAAGCAAATACAAGCTTAACGGCATCGGTAAGCTGCTTAAGTCTTACTTCCGGATCAGCATGAATGTTAGGCAGGAGATATGTATCAAAGATACCCGAGAAGGGCTGCGTGAGGGAATCCTCGAAAAGACTTGAGGACCTCACTGCCAGTGGCTTGTTTATTAGTTTGAGGAATATCCGGAGGTGTTTCTCGAGTGTATAGCTGAGGTTCCCCTTAATGAACAGTTTCCTGAGTTCTTCATGATCCCTTGTTTCCCTGATCTTTTCCCAGAGATGGTTACGGTCCATGAACATATCAAATTCATCAGTGCCTATTATGGCCGTTACCGGCGTTTTGATATTGATCCCGGGCAGGAGGCGGCCAAGCTCAAAGCTGTAAATAAGGGTGTTGATAAATGAAAGGCCTCTCCCCTTTCCTCCCAGCGAACCTGTAGCCAGGCTGACAACATTGGTTTCGTCGATAACAGCCGACTCTTCAAAATTTATCACCCTGCCCTTGTTCATTTCGCGCCTTCTCCGGCGGATAATATCGATAAGGTACTCCCTTAGCTCTCTCAGGTTCCTGAAATCACTCACCTTCAGCGGATTGATAAGTTTTGCTATCTTCACCTCCCCCCGGGCCATGAGCCAAAGGGAGAAATGGTTCTTCATGGCATGATAAGCAAGCGAATCCTCAGGCACCGATTCGAGGTAATTCTCAAATTCCTTCATCGACTTGGCTACAGCTATCTGCCTGCCCTGGTTATCGCGGTAAACAAAATGACCAAAACCAAGAAAATAGTTTATAAAGGACTTAATATCGCGCAGCAGGCTCTCTGAGTTCTTATTGATAAAATTTGATTTCAGTGCAAAGGCAGATTGCGCATTTTCCGGGTCCGACGACTGAAGCACTGTAGGCAGATTGGGAAGGATCTCCTTAATGTGCTTCAGCAGATCATAACCTGCTTTATCGTTAAGGACACCATTCCGGGGAAAACGCATATCGGATATAACGCAGAGGAGGTTTTCCCTGTACCTGTTTAACGCATTAAGCGCATCCTCATATGTTGAAGCGAGAATTATCTTTGGTCTTGCCCTTAGTTTCAGAACTTTATACAACTCATCCGTCGAAACGTCCTCGATCAGGTTCCTGGTCTGCTCGAGAACGAGTGTATAAATCATGGGTAGGTACCTCGAGTAGAAATCGGCTGAATCCTCCACTATCAGTATCACGCCCGTAAGTCCCTTCCTGGTGTCATTATCGACATTAACCCTGTCTTCCAGAAGATTGACCATTGCAAAGAAAACCTTGGACTCGCCTGTCCAGACGAAATAGTTATCAAACGGCACACCGGATGATTTCTGCCTCTGAACATATTCGAGGTCACCCGGGTTGTAAAGAAGAAGGTAAGTAGGGATATAGGGGTACTTATTCTTAATTTTTCTGCAGAGTCTCATCGGGCTGACCTTATCAACCCCGATCATTATGATTATCATATCATAGTGCCTCGACTTCAGCCTGTTAAAAGCCTCATCCTCACCTGAGACCCCTGTTACCCTCGGAAGTGTGGAGAGGCTGAGGTGGTAGTACTCGCCCAGAATGTGGTCGGAGAATCTGCCTTCGCCCTCGATTGAATATGCATCGTACAGGTTCGCGACCAGAAGTATCTCCTTGACTTTAAAGGGTTGCAGATCGTGAAAGACATCCCTGTCGGCATTATGACGGTCGAGAAAACGCTGCAGAAGCTTCTTGCTGGAAATGTTAGTAAGATCATCATCCTTTGCCACAGGCTGAACCTTGTGAATCAGTTCCCTGGCCTTGCTGCTGTTTATATATCCTGTAATAAGGCTTGCGATGTTCTGGATAAGGTCCCTCTCCTCCTTCAGGAACGGTCCCTCGTATTCAACGCTGAATTCGCGGGTGTAGAATATCTCAATTACACCTTTCTGATCATCTATTGTGGTGAACTCCTGTGCCATTCGCCAGGATGTCTCCTGAAAATCGACCGATTCAAACTGGTTGCCGCCGAAAGTGATTCTTGCTGTAGAAAAATCGGGGTATTGCCAGGCTGCCGGCAGCAGCAGGACAATCTGCTGGAGTGTCTCCTCCACCGGCTTGCCCTCCTTCAGGATGTAGGTAGTCTGGTTTATGCAGCCAAGTTCCTTCAGCCTCTCCTGCTGGTCGTGAAGAAGGCGCTTGAATTCAATACTATGGTGAGAGGAATCAGCCATCAGGATAAATTAAAACAGAATAATCCTTAAAACTACTAAAATAGTATAAGATTCTGATTAATTATAAAGACTGTATCTATTCAACCACCCATGTCGATCCGCTGTTCAGCAGATCGTCCATGCATTTCACCGGCGATTTTTCGCGAAGATACTCTATCTGTTCCTCCACGGCCGTTTCGTAGGTCGGTCCGCTGACCGCCCTGATTATCCCGAGAGCCACCGGATAATCGGGGTATCGCATATTTGCCAGCATATATTGTATACCCGGATTCGGTTCTGTAGCATCATGCACGAGAAGTTCCTGTTCAGTGATCCCGTTACCAAGCGTTACAACCTTAAGTTTTAGCCCTTCGAGAACAAGGCCTTTGTCGCTGTTCCTGCCGAAAATCATTGGTTCTCCATGCCTGAGAATGATTGTTCTCTCATCCCTGACCTCCTTATCGGTAACCATATCGTGGATACCATCGTTGAAGATCACACAGTTCTGAAGAACCTCAATGACCGATGTGCCCTGGTGTCTGGCAGCATCGATATAGATCTGGGTCGACAGATTAACATTTGAGTCGACTGTTCTTGCGAAGAACTTGCCTTTAGCCCCGATAACCAGTTCGCCAACCGAGAATGGTTCCTCAACCGTTCCGAAAGGTGAGGTCTTTGTAACAAGACCTCTCCCGGAAGTTGGTGAATACTGTCCCTTGGTCAGGCCGTAAATCTCATTATTAAAAAGGATGATATTGATGTCAATATTTCGCCGGATAGCATGTATGAAATGATTTCCGCCTATAGCCAGTGCATCCCCGTCGCCGGTGATCTGCCATACCGAAAGGTGCGGATTGGCTGTCTTGACTCCCGAGGCTATCGCCGATGCACGTCCGTGGATACCATGGAATCCGTATGTGTTCATATAATAGGGGAAGCGCGAAGAGCAGCCTATTCCTGAAATAAATGCGAAGTTTTCGCGCGGAATGCCCAGCTCCGCAAGTGCCTTCTGTACGGCAACCAGCACCGCATGATCGCCGCAACCCGGGCACCATCTGACCTCCTGATCGCTCTTGAAATCCTTCGGAGTATATTCTAAAGCACGAAGCTCATCCATCTTATTTGCCCTCCAGTATTTTAATGCATTGTTCCTTAATTTCCTGAGAGGTAAAGGGAAGACCCTGTACCTTGTTAATCTGCAAAAACGTGAACTCCTGGTATTTCATTCTGAGGTAATCGGCCATCTGACCAAGGTTAAGTTCACATACAACTATTTTCCTGAACTTGCTGAAGACCTCCCTCACATTCTTGGGAAGGGGATTCAGGTAATTGAAATTCACAAGGCTCACACTATGACCCTCTGACTGAAGCTCCCTCACTGCCGTCATGATATAGCCGTACGATCCTCCCCAGCCGACAACCAGAAGGTCTCCCGAATCGTTCCCGGTTACCCTCAGGTCAGGTACCTTCTCCACCACCCTGCTCACCTTTTCAGCCCTGTTCCTGACCATTAGCTCGTGGTTGTCAGGTATATAGGAAACTGTACCTTTAATGGTCTTTTCAAGCCCGCCTATCCGGTGCTCAAATCCCGGTGTTCCCGGTATTGCCCAGTAGCGGGACAATCTGTTTTCATCGCGTTTATAGGGGAGAAAAGGAGTCTCATCCTGAGCCGGTCTGGGAGGTGTTATAGCGGGTAGATCCTTCATGGCAGGTATTCTCCACGGTTCTGTACCGTTAGCCAGGTAGCTGTCGGTAAGAAGTATAACCGGTGTCATGTGTTCCACGGCAATCCTCGCTGCCTCAAAGGCGTAATCAAAACAGTCGGCAGGGGTGCCTGCCGCCAGCACTGCGACGGGGCATTCACCATTGCGGCCGTAAAGTGCCTGCCACAGGTCAGCCTGCTCGGTTTTTGTTGGCAGACCGGTAGAAGGGCCTCCTCTCTGGACATTCACTATAACAATCGGAAGCTCAGCCATTACAGCAAGTCCTATTGCTTCGGTCTTCAGAGCAAGCCCCGGACCTGAGGTTGATGTAACCGCCAGGTAACCGGCGAAACTTGCGCCCAGGGCCGTGCAGATACCGGCAATCTCATCCTCGGCCTGGAAGCTTTTCACTCCCAGGTCCTTTCTCAGGGCAAACTCCTCCAGGATCCCCGTTGCCGGTGTAATGGGGTAAGATCCGACAAAGAGCCTGAGTCCGGCTTTTTCGGCGGCAGCCATCAGCCCCCATGCGGTTGCGGCGTTGCCGCAAATGTTACGGTAGGTTCCGGGAGCTATCCTGGCCGGGCTAACCTTATAGACAGGGGTAAGGGCTTCAATAGTTTCGGCATAATAGTAGCCGGCCTTCAGGGCAATCTTGTTAGCTTCTGCTATCTGCGGCTTCTTGCTGAACTTCTTGTCAAAGTACTTCTCGGTATAATCGAGCTTACGGTCAAAGAGCCAGTAAACCATTCCCAGGGCAAACATATTCTTTGTCCTCAGAACCGTTTTGGGATCGAGGCCGAAATCCTTAAGCGACTCCTTCACCATCGATGTAATGGGTGCCGGTATAATATTGTATCCTTCAAGGTTTTCTTCCTTTACCGGATCTTTCTCATAACCTGCCTTTTGTATATTTTTCTCGGTGAAATTATCTTCATCGTAAATTATTGTGCCGCCTTTCCGGGTCCACTTCACGTTGGCCTTGATGGCAGCGGGATTCATTGCCACCAGCACATCGGCCAGGTCGCCCGGTGTAAACACCTCCGATTTACCCAGATGGACCTGGAACCCCGAAACGCCCCCTACTGTACCCTGGGGAGCACGAATCTCGGCAGGATAATCGGGAAAGGTGGACAGATCGTTCCCATAAAGGGCTGCAGTGTCAGAGAAAAGTGTTCCTGTAAGTTGCATGCCGTCACCTGAATCGCCGGAAAACCGGATAACAACCTCTTCCCTTTCGATAACTTTGGATTTTTTACCCATGATCTCAGAAATATTTTCCCCGTTGCATATAAGCTGACAGGTCAATTACTTATCACCCAAAAAAACAAACCATTAAGAATTGTAAAATCATATAAAAAAGCCGACTTCCCGTATGATTTTGGTCATGTTTTCAAACATGTTCACCGATGGCATCATGACCATATATCGGCCTTTTTCAGGTTAATCTCACCCTCAAAGAACATCCTTGCGATCTTCTCGAACCACGGAGTAAAATCAGAAACAAAGAACTGGTCATCTGATGAGCCGGAGTCATTCAGCATATGGTTTTTATCCAGGAAGTCCCTGAGGAGAAGCGAAACGATTCTCGATGAGTCAATTATCTCGACGTTAAAGTTGAAGAATTTGCTTATCTGGTTCCTGATAACAGGGTAATGGGTACATGCAAGAATAAGGGCGTCTATCCTGTCCAGTGATCCGTTCGACAGATATGTCCTTATTATTGCATTGCTTACATCGTCGTAGATAAAGCCTTCCTCAATCATTGGCACGAAAAGCGGTGTGGCGAGGGAAATCACATCTGTCGCGGGTGATTTCTCACTAAGCTTAGTCTCATATGTCCCTGATTCCACCGTCCTTTTTGTACCAATAACTCCCACTCTCCTGAATCTCCTTGAGCTGACATATTCGACCACGGGATCTATCACATCGATTATTACACTCCTTTCCCTGAACTCTTCCCTCAGGGATACGATAGCCGAAGCTGAAGCAGAGTTGCAGGCAACAAGAACTGCCTTCACACCGTGATCAAGCAGGAATTCAGTTATCCTGCGGGAATAAAACTGTATCGATTCAACCGATTTGTCGCCGTATGGAAGATGTGCCGTATCTCCAAAGTAAACAAGGCTTTCGCCCGGAAGGATCTGTTTTATTGCCTGTGCAACAGTAAGTCCTCCTACTCCTGAGTCAAAGATCCCTATGGGTTTATTCTTCAACGACTGCATACTAAAAAAATGACCATCGCTGCGGATGGTCACCGGTTCCTTCCGGATCTGTTACTTCAATCCCAGTTTTGTCCTTACGAGGGGAAAAACATTTGTGCTTTTGGTTTCATCGAAATAGGCAATCATGCCTGCAGATACATCAAACACATAGATAAAGCCGTTTTCCTTTCCGACATCATTAATAGCCTTGTCGGCCTTCTGGGTGATCGGGGTAAAAAGTTCTACCTGTTTTTCCTGAAGCTGAGTGGATGCATTATTCTGGAAAGTCTGCATCCTGTTCTGATAATCAGCAAGCTCCTGTTCCTTGGTCTGGCGCACCAGATCGGTATAGTTCTTCATCTCTTTCAGGTAAGTGTCGTATTTATTATTGAACTCAACCTGAAGGAGTTCCAGTTCATTAACAAACTGGGTCCTTAGCTTCTCGAGCGTTGCGGTAGCTTCATCAAATTCAGGCATTGCCCTTATCAGCTCGTCGCGGTTGATATGGCCAAACTTGAGAGCCTGTGCTGAAACAATATGTCCGGAGAATACAAACAGACTCAGCATGGCCGCTATTCCAATTATTCTTTTCATCTTTTCTAAAGTGGTTAAATTTTTGCGCAAAAATAATTAATTAATTCTTATAACCCAACATCTCAAGGACCTGGTCGCTGATGTCGTACTTGGGATTGGCAAACAGGATATTACCGCCAGCCGCGGAATCGAAGATGACGGCGTAGGCCCCCTCGACAGCAATGGTCTTTATCGCTTTAAGAATTTCGTCCTGTATAGGCTTTACCAGCTCTTCCCTTTTTTTGAAAAGCTCACCCTCCATTCCGAAATACCTGTTCTGAAGTTCTTTCATTTCCCTTTCTTTTGATATGATAGCCTCTTCCCTTTTTACCTTCATATCCTGGGAAAGAAGCACGGCCTCGTTCTGGTAAGCCTTATACATCTTCTCAACGGCAGAATAGCCTTCAGATATCTCCTGCTCCCACTGTTTGGAGAGCTTGTCGAGCTGGTCCTGGGCCCTTGTGAATGCAGGAATGTTCTTCCTTATGTACTCTGAATCCACAAAAGCATATTTCTGAGCAACAGCAAACGATGATGCCAGAGCTATTGCGCCTATTAGTAATAATAACCTTTTCATGACTCTGATTTTGAATTAAATGTTAAAACTGCTGACCTATAACAAAGTGGAATTGTGATTTATTGGCATTCGGGTAATTGCCAGGTTCGGGCACCTGATCGAAGCCATAGGCCCAATCGATGCCAAGCAGGCCGAACATCGGGAGGTTTGCCCTCACCCCTATTCCTGCTGACCGGTTCATCCTGAATGGATTATAGTCTTTAAGCTGGTACCATGCCCTTCCTGCTTCAAGGAAGGCAAGGCCGTAAATTGTGGCCTGCGGATTGAGCGATACCGGGTACCTTACCTCGAAAGTGATCTTTGAATAGACATTCCCTGAAGAGACTCCCCTGAGGGGATCGCTTGGTGTCAGTGAGCCGTTCGTATAACCCCGGAGTGCAATCACCTCGCGGCCGTAGAAGCTGTAGCCCGTCATACCGTCGCCTCCGAGGTAAAAATTCTCGAACGGAGAGGGCCCGATATCCTTGTTGTACCACCCGAGGTATCCGAATGCAAACCGTGTATTAAGAACCAGCTTCTCGTTGCCTGAAACAGGCACATAGTAATCGGCCTTGAAAACCCATTTGTGGAACTCTATCCAGTTGTATTTAATCTCATCGGGAGCATTGGCCATATTCTTTCCGCTGATTGCTGTATAGGGCGGTGTTGCCTGAACCGAAAGTGAGAAGGAGGAGCCTCTTCTGGGATAGATAAGGTTGGGGCTTGTGGAGAAACGTGTGATCCTTGCCGTAAGGCTAAGCATATTGCTGGTTCCGTTCTCAAAAAGGAAGCGGTAAACGTTGTAATTATCGAGATTGTATCGCTGATAGCTGAACTCCCCATAGACGGAAAAATAATCGTCGGGCCATTCAAGCCTCTTTCCAAGACCTATGGATGCACCGTCGATAATCATCGACTGTCGTCCGTCCTCTGTTTTCTTGCGGCCGTTGGTCATCATCGATCTGTAAAGTGAGACCGAGAATGAATTGGGCTTTTTCCCTCCGAGCCATGGCTCCACGAAGGAGATGTTATACGACTGGTAGACGCGTCCGTTGGATTGCGCCCTTATGCTCAGGGACTGGCCATCGCCGGATGGATATGGCCTCCATTCCTTGAGGTTAAAGAAGTTGCGCATTGCAAAATTGTTGAACCTGACTCCCACGGTCCCGACGAGCATGCCTGCACCCCATCCTCCCGATATCTCAAACTGGTCGTTTGCCTTCTCTTCGAGCTTGTAGAGCAGATCAACAGTTCCGTTTATGGGATCAGCGAGAGGGGTGGGATTGATCTTTTCCGGGTCAAAATGCCCGAGAACACCAAGCTGGCGTATCGATCGTATTATTTTATCCTTGCTGAAGAGGTCGCCCGGCAGAGTATAGAGCTCACGTCGTGGTACATGCTCATTAGTCCTTGTGTTTCCGGTTATCATAATGTTATTGAGATAGGCCTGATCGCCCTCGAATATCCTTATCTCCAGGTCGACGGAATCGTTTTCAACCTTGGCTTCAACGGGAACGAGTCTGGAGAACAGGTAGCCGTAATCGAGATAGAGAGAACTGACAGCATCCTGAGCTCCTCCTGTTCCGTTAAGTCTGTCGGAGATAAGTGACTGATTGTAGACCGATCCCTTTTCAATATTGAACACCCTCTCAAGATCCTCCTTCCTGTAAACACTGTTGCCAACCCAGCTGATGTTGCGGAGAAAATACTGGTTCCCTTCATTAACCTTAAGCATAAGGCCGACGCGTTTGTCGGAGATGGTATAAAGCGAGTCGGACAATATTTTGAAATCCTTGAACCCGTTATCGTTATAGAATGTATAAAGATTCTCCTTATCCTCATCGTATTTATCACTTATGTACTTGGAGGCCTTGAAGATGTTCCAGTTTCTTATCTTGGTGTTCTTCATTGCCCTCCTGAGACGCTTTTCATCATAGCTCTCATTGCCATGAAATGTTATCTCCCCTATCTTGACCTTTTCCTTTTTATCCACCACGATAGTAAGCAATACATTATTAGGCTGCTCTGTATCATCCTTCTGAATAAACTCGACCTCTGTATTGAGGAATCCCTTTTCAACAAAATGGCTGGTGATGATCTTCCTTGTATTGTTCAGCACGAACGATGTAAGCTGTGATCCCACCGGCATATTTATCTTATCTGTAAGATCCTGCCTTTCTGAACTTTTCAGTCCTTCAAACCTGACAGATGATATACGGGGGCGTTCCTGCAGGAATATATCGAGATAAACGGTATCTGACCGCCTTGAGGTTATACTGATCCTTACATCTGAGAAAAGACCCTGCTGCCAGAGTCTCTGAACTGCCATGGTCATTGCTTCTCCGGGTATTTCGAGCCTTTGACCCCGTCGGATACCCGAAATGCCGATAATGGCATTCTGATCGAGATACCTTATACCGGAGACGGTAACACCACCTATAACATAATCATCGGCGTTTAAATAATCGATGAGTTCCTGCTTTTCCTGTGCTGTAAGAGAACAGGAAAGTAATACCAGTGTGATCGTAATAAAAACCCTTCTGAACCTGTAAATCAACATATTATTCCTTATTATCCGGCAATTGTTCGCTTGTCTTTCCAAAACGTCTTTCCCTCTTCTGATAATCAACAATTGCGTCATAAAAATCCTCCTTACCAAAATCAGGCCAAAGTATATCAGTAAAATACAATTCTGCATAAGCCAGCTGCCATAAAAGAAAGTTACTCAGTCTGAACTCGCCGCTGGTTCTTATGAGAAGGTCGGGGTCGGGTACACCGTGGGTTGACAGGTAATTCTCAAAAACATTCTCATCAATCGTAACGGGGTCGAGCATCCGGCTGCATACATCTTCGGATATCCTTCTAACAGCCTTTGTAATTTCCCATCTTGAACTGTAGCTCATGGCCACTATGAGGTTAAGACCGCCTGCCTTTTCAGTGAGGCTTATCGTTTCCATCAGTCTTTTCCTCACATCGGGTAAGAGTCTGTCGACGTCGCCGATGGCCAGCAGCCTGATATTATTCTTAATAAGGGTGTCAGTCTCATCATTAAGCGATTTGACCATTATCCTCATAAGAGCCGACACCTCCTCATCGGGCCTGCCCCAGTTTTCGGTCGAGAAGGCGTAAAGAGTCAGATATTTAATCCCAAGCTGGGCCGCACACTCTATCACCTCCCTCACAGCGTCAACGCCATGCTGGTGCCCGAATATCCTGTCCATTCCCTTCTGATGAGCCCACCGACCATTACCATCCATTATTATAGCAACGTGAAGCGGCAATCTGTCGGCTTTAATCAATTCCTTTGATGACATATAGTTACCTGCGTTTCCTTTTCTTGTCCACATCATCGTAAACCGGACAACCGGCGAGCCTGTTGAAGATCTTCCACGTGAATGCAAGGCCCGCAAAGGAGTACCAGTCGTTGTTGTGGATCCGCGAATAGTCTGAAGGATCAATCTGATCATTCAGGCCGTCAAAGTTATCATAAAAAGTTTTACGAAATCCATATTCAGCTTCCAATCCCATATTTTTATTGACATTGATCTTAAAGCCGAAGGAGAATGGGATTACCGGTACGTATGTAAAGAAGGTCTCCTGTCTGTTTTGGGATTCATTTGTGGCGGATATGTTAAGAAATGCTATGGCAGCTCCCGCGGCAATATAAGGGGAATAATTCCATCTCTTGCCCTGGGTCGAGTAAGGAAGGAAATTAAATTCGAACTGGAGTGCCCATTCTCCAAGATATCCTGAGAATGAAGCTCTCCTTGCCAGTTGAAAATCGTTGCTGAAATCGAGATCATTTCCCCTGAGTCCTCCCATCAGCAGACTCGTTCTCAGTGACTGTCGCGGATGGAAGTTATAGCGGTAGAATAGACCGCCCGCGGGAAGCGGGGAATACATGAGACGGTCGGGATTGATATCGCCTAAATAGGTTGATGCCCCGGCTAATACTCCGAAATCGGCAT
>CAYRQY010000052.1:0-12545 GCA_964426435.1 uncultured Rikenellaceae bacterium
CTGCGAGAAACTTCAAGGTCCCCATATCGAGGAATTAGTTCCCGAATATCACCTAAACCTTTATATAATGGTATGCTACTCACCACATAATCAGGGAAAGCTCTCCGTAAATACCTGCCCCGGTTATTGGTATGCCCCGGCCGATTATCAGCGAAAAAACCCCGTATTTGGAAGTTGTCACATCCTGGTGAAGCTCCTGGTACACAACGGTACCGAGTGGATTCCCGATTATGACCGAAAACCTCACATCTATCCTTGCATTGGCAAGTTCAGCTCCTGAACTGTTTCTTGCCACAGCCTGGTAGTGAATTCCAAGCGGTACATTTCCCTGACCGAAGCTGCAGGTGCAGATCACCGCAAGAATCAGCATCAAAATGTGTCTCTTCTTTGTCTTAGGATCCATATCAGAATACTGTTTTACATTTTTTCAATCTTGAATGACCTGTTTATTAATCTGTCGTCGCTTACAACCCTCACGAACCAGAGCCCTTTCCCCAGCCGGCTTATGTCCATCTGTTCGATATGCCAGTAATCGGAGCTGAACTGAATCCTCCGGGTATATGCTATTGTGCCTGTAATACCTATGACAGATATGCTGAACGATCTCGGGTTGTCGCCATAGAGCTCGACCTTAACGTAATCAACTGCAGGGTTGGGATATACCTCAACCCCTGTCCCCACAGGAGGACTCTCGGGGAAGAACCTCATCAGCGGCTGCTGGAATCCCTGCGTGAGTTCATAGTTACCGGTCCCGGTCAGCTCAACAGCTGTCTCACCGATGGTCTGTGAATAAAAGACCGAACCCGGAGCAGCCACACCCGCTGCAGGCACAAGAACCTGGTGAGATAAATGTTGTCCTGAAACACTTACCCACGGGATAATCAACAGCAGAATTATGATTTTTGTCCCTTTAAGCATGGTTTTAATCAAATCAGGGACATCAAAAATAAAAATAATTTTGACAAACAAACAATTTTTGTTGATAAATGTGTTAATATTTTACACGAACGTACATTTTTTGGGTTTTTTGCTGTCTTGTTAATAACTCTTGAAAGGGCGAAGGTTTTTATTGTTTATTTTAGGCTATCAACACTTTTTCAACACCGGGGATGCTTAAACCGTACCTCTATTATAACCTTACCGAAGCCGGATGTGACGAAGCCGGGAGAGGTTGCCTTGCAGGACCAGTTGTTGCGGCAGCAGTGATCCTTCCCAGGAATTACAGGCATCCTCTCCTGAACGATTCTAAGAAACTAACTCCGGCCCTGCGGTATCATCTCAGAGATGAAGTGATGAAATCGGCACTGGCCTGGGAAGTGGCCTTCGTCAGCAACACCGAGATAGATGAGATGAATATTCTGAGGGCCTCAGTAAAAGCAATGCACATGGCGATAGCCGGACTGAAGAGGAAGCCAGAGTTTCTTCTTGTCGACGGCAACTTTTTCCTTCCCTATAAAGGCATCCGGCATCAGACAATAATAAGGGGAGATGGTCTCTTTCTTTCGATTGCTGCTGCATCGGTGCTGGCAAAGACCTTTCGCGATGATTATATGCGAAAGATTCACCTTGAGCACCCTCAGTATGGCTGGGACAGAAATAAAGGGTATCCTACTTCAGCACACAGGTCCTCAATACTGAAATACGGAATCACCACCTCTCACAGACGCTCATTTGCCCTTTTTAATACCCAGCTTGAAATGACTTTCTGACTTCTCTCTTTTAATATAAAAAATTATCTTTGCCGGATAATTCAAAACAACTCCTAAACAGAACATAATATGAAGAAATTATTTGCACTGCTTGTCATTATTACCCTTGGAAGCGGCATCAAAGCCGGAGCAGACGAGGGGATGTGGCTTCTCCCTCTAATTGAAAAACTGAACATGGGTAAAATGACCGAGCTCGGACTAAAACTCTCCGCCGAGGATATCTACAGTCTCAACAAAGCTTCGCTGAAAGACGCAATAGTGATATTCGGCGGCGGCTGTACAGGTGAGATTGTATCATCTCAGGGACTCCTGCTTACAAACCATCATTGCGGCTACGGACAGATACAGGCGCACAGTACGGTTGAGCACGATTATCTTACCGATGGTTACTGGGCAATGTCGAAAGACCAGGAACTGCCCAATCCGAATCTCTCGGTTACCTTCCTGATCAGTATTGAGGATGTCACATCCCAGGTGCTGGCTGCCGTGAAACCCGGAATGTCTGAACAGGAAAGAAATACCGCCATCAACAATGCCCGTTCGGCTATCGAAAAGAAGGCTGTCGACGGAACTCATTACAGGGCAACTGTTTCCTCTTTCTATGGCGGCAATAACTTCTATCTCCTCATATATGAAAGGTATCTCGACGTGAGGCTTGTCGGAGCACCTCCCTCGTCAATCGGAAAATTCGGATTCGACACAGACAACTGGGAGTGGCCAAGGCATACGGGAGACTTCAGTGTATTCCGTGTCTACACCGCCCCCGATGGAAAGCCTGCACCCTACTCGAAGGAAAACATCCCCATGAAACCAAAATACTGGCTTCCCGTATCGATAAGGGATCTCAACGAGGGAGATTTTGCAATGATACTCGGATACCCCGGCAGGACACAAAGGTATGCCACCTCCTGGGAAGTTGATGAATTGCTGGAGATCACCCATCCCAACAGGATAAAGATACGCGGTATCAGGCAGGAGATACTTATGGCCGATATGCAGGCTGATCCGAAAGTGAATATACAGTATGCTTCAAAATATTCGGGCTCATCAAACTACTGGAAATACTCAATAGGCCAGAAGGGTGGTCTCGAGCGCCTGAATGTCAAGGCCAAAAAACAGGAGACTGAAAAAGAATTCAATACATGGGTCAATGCAAACCCCGAAAGGAAAGCCAGTTACGGCGATGCCCTCAATCTCATCAGCAGTGCCGTAAAGGGAAGAGCTGAATACGCAAATGCTCAGCAATATATTTCAGAATGCTTCCTACAGGGATGCGAGATATTCAGCATGAACCAGGTGGCTTCATCTCTCATCAGCGTAATGAAGTCGGGCGACAGCAGAAGGATTGATGATCTTGTCTCAGGTCTGCGCGAAAGAGCCGGAGCATTCTATAAGGATTACAATCCTCCCACCGACCGGAAGGCTATGAAAGCCATGATAAAATTATACAGGGATGATGTGCCGGCCAGGTTCCACCCCGATTTTTATACCAATGTTGTGGACAAGAGGTTCAAGGGCGATATCGACAAGTTTGTCGACGACATATTCGCAAGATCGGTTTTTGCCAGCGAAGAGAAACTTATGGCATTCCTCGACAAACCTGTCCTGAAGAGTCTCGAAAATGATCCGGTTTACCTTACCGTCAGCTCTGTAAGCAAGGTGGCATCAGATGTTTCAAAAGGGCTTAGCGCCTTTGATGAAGACCTTACAAAGGGGAGAAGGATCTGGATTGCAGCACTTAGGGAGATGACACCCGACAAAACTCTCTATCCCGATGCCAATTCAACAATGAGGCTTACCTATGGCTCTATCCTTGATTATGACCCTCGCGATGCCGTTACCTACAGGCATATCACAACTCTTGAAGGCGTCATTGAGAAATACATCCCCGGGGATTATGAGTTCGATCTGCCACAGCGCCTGATCGACCTCAATAAAAGGAAGGAGTTTGGCAGGTACGCATCGCCAAAGGGCTACATGCCGGTCAATTTCCTGACGAACAACGATATCACAGGTGGCAACTCGGGTAGTCCGGTTCTCAATGCAAACGGTGAACTGATTGGCCTCGCCTTCGATGGCAACTGGGAAGCTATGAGCGGTGATGTTGCTTTTGAGCCCGAACTCCAGAGATGTATAGCCGTCGACATAAGGTATGTCCTGTGGGTAATGGATATCTATTCCGGTGCCAAACACCTGGTCGACGAAATGACCATAGTTCAGTAAGTATTCATACTACGTCTGAATGCATTTTGACATAATTGAGATAGTTGCAGCATTTATGGTGCTCTTCGCCATAATTGACATCCCCGGTTCGATACCGATAATTCTTGATATTAAATCAAAGGCAGGCCAGGTGGAACCGGCGAAGGTCACTATTGCAGCACTTGCTATCTTCCTGGCTTTCCTTTTCATAGGAAGACCGCTTCTGGGGATTTTCGGGGTTGATATCTCATCGTTCGCAATAGCAGGCTCTTTCATAATCTTCCTTATCGGTATGGAGATGGTCCTTGGTATTGAACTATTCAAACACGACTCAAAAGGAAGCGGATCAATTGTGCCCATTGCATTTCCGCTGATCGCAGGGGCCGGATCAATTACCACAATCCTTTCGCTTAAGGCGGAATACCATACGGTAAATATCTTTATTGCGCTTATCCTTAATATGATAATCGTTTATTTTGTGCTCCGCCTCACCTCATTTTTCGAAAGGTTGCTTGGCCCGTCAGGTCTTCATATCCTGAAGAAGGTTTTTGGTATCATCCTGCTTTCAATAGCCATTAAACTGTTCATTACAAATACAGGCATAGTTTTACCCTATGGCAGGTGAAATTACGATTTATACCGACGGGGCATCATCAGGAAATCCCGGCCCGGGAGGGTATGGAGTGGTCCTGATATCGGGAAGGCACCGGCTGGAAAAATCAGAGGGATTCAGGCTCACCACAAATAACCGCATGGAACTGCTTGCTGTAATCGTTGGCCTCGAGGCATTGAAAATACCAGGCAGCAAAGTGGTAGTCTATACCGACTCCAGGTATGTCGCCGATTCGGTTGAAAAAGGATGGGTCTTTCAATGGGAAGCCAAAGCCTTCAGAAAAAAGAAGAACCAGGACCTCTGGACGCGCTTCCTTAAAATCTACCGCAGGCATAATGTCAGATTCGTCTGGATAAAGGGCCATGACAATAACCCGGAGAACGAACTTTGCGACCGTCTGGCGGTTGAAGCATATAAACAAAAGGAAAAGCTGGGCGAAGACGCAGGTTATTTGCCTGAAAATGCTGAAGATATTCTTTTCAACGGCGATAAATAACAAAAACACAAATTGCGGTGAGAGGCCAGAAAGAATTATATGAATTGCTGAACCGGCTGTCAATACCCTTTGAGTATCACGAACATCCTCCCATTGCCACAATTGAAGACGCAAAGACTCACTGGAAAGATTATAATTCAGGCAGATGCAAAAATATTTTTTTCCGGAATCATAAGGGCAACAGGCATTACCTGGTCATTCTTGAACATCTGGCAATGCTTGACATTCATGATCTGGAAAAGAGGCTCAGTCAGGGTAAGCTGACTTTCGCATCGGACCGGCGGCTTAAAAAGTATCTCGGTGTGGAACCGGGTTCCGTATCGCCTTTCGGACTGATCAACGACAAAGAAAATCATGTTCACCTCTTTATTGATGAAACCCTTGAAGGATCTGACCGGCTCGCTTTTCATCCCAATATCAATACAGCATCCCTGGTCATAGCAAAATCCGACTTTATTAAGTTCCTCGACCATACAGACAACACATACGAGTTCATAAGGCTCTACGACTGATTTGCACGATTCTGATCAGCAAAACTCCCCTCTCCTGCCGGAAAGGTCTTCTGTTAATAAACATTAACAAAGACTTTCTGACATGATAATACCCTGATATACAATCTTTTACAAAATTCTTTTACATGCTGCAAGTATTTTCTGCAGCATTTTTCACAGGCGTTCGTCATTAAAGAGAAAACTTACAACAGCCATGAAAACGATTGCCTCAATTATCTTTTTTGCATTTATTTGCTCCATTTCTGGTCTCGGACAGGAGACTGCGAAAAGGAGTTACAGGGCCGTAAGGGCCGAACAGGTTCCTGTTATCGACGGAGTTCCTGATGAAGAAGCATGGAATGCCGGTGTCTGGGACGGAGGCTTTACACAGTTTCAACCATTCGAAGGTAAAGACCCGAAACAACCCACCGAATTCAAGATCCTCTACGACGACAATAATATCTATGTGGCATTTAAAGCCTTCGATTCTGCACCCGACAGCATCGTTGACAGGATGACACGGCGCGATAATGTCGACGGCGATAATGTCGGTGTCATATTTGACAGCTATTTTGATCTGCGGACAGGCTTTGCATTCATGGTCTCTTCTGCCGGAGTGAAGTCAGATCTTATTTTTGCCAACGACGGGCAGAGCCAGGATCCGACATGGGATCCCATCTGGGAAGCAGCAACCGCACGGTTCGAAAAAGGCTGGTCTGCGGAGATGCGGATACCTCTCAACCAGTTGAGATTCAAGTCAAACTCCGGAGATCTTTGGGGGCTTGAGTTACTCAGGGTTGTACACAGACATAATGAAATGAGTTTCTGGCAGCCGATACCAAGAAGTGCTTCAGGACTCGTTCACATGTTTGGAACCCTGGAGGGCCTTGAGAACATCAAAACAAGGAAACAGATCGATCTGACACCCTACACAGTGGGCAGCTATGAAAACTATGGAAAAGAAGAAGGTAATCCCTTCAGGACAGGAAGCGATTACAGGGCTAGGTTCGGGCTCGACGGCAAAGTCGGTGTAACCAACAACCTTACACTTGACTTTACCGTTCTTCCCGACTTCGGGCAGGTTGAGGCGGACCCGTCGGAGGTTAACCTGACTGCTTACGAGACGTTCTTTCAGGAGAAAAGACCATTCTTCATTGAAGGAAGGAATATCACCAGTTTCAGGGTTGGGATAGGCGATGGTGATCTTGGTAACGATAACCTGTTCTACTCCAGGAGGATAGGACGTATGCCGCAGCTTAGTCCCTCGACAGGTCCCGGGGAATACTCTTTCACACCCAGAACAACAAGGATCCTGGGTGCTGCCAAGATCACCGGCAAGACACAGAACGGTCTCTCAGTAGGTGTTATTAATGCTGTAACCTCTGAGGAGAGAGCCGAAATAGATCTCGAGGGAGAAAGAAGGTTTCAGACAGCGGAACCTCTGACAAACTATTTTGTATCAAGGGTCCAGAAAGATGTGAACAAGGGGAACACAATTATAGGAGCAGTATTTACCAATGTACTCCGCGATTTTGATGAATCTGAGATTACTTCGCTTCACAAAACGGCCACCTCAACCGGTGTTGACTTCACTCAATATTTCGCAAAGAAAAACTGGATGCTTACAGCCACTGCTGCCGTGAGTAATGTACAGGGACCTGCAGAAGCCATAGCTGCAACCCAGCGTTCTTCAGTGCATTTCTATCAGCGTCCCGATGCAGACTATGTGAGTTACGATCCCGGCCGTACGAGTCTTACAGGTCACGCCGGCAATGTCCAGTTCGGAAAGGTGGGCGGGAACTGGAATATCGTCTATTTCACCATCTGGAAATCGCCCGGATTTGAAACAAACGATATGGGTTACACACGAAAGGCGGACGAATTTGGACAGCTGATATGGTCGGCATACTCCATCAATAAGCCGTTCAGCGTTTTCAACAGGGTGAGGTTCAACTCCAACCAGTATAACTTCTGGGATTTTGGAGGTAACTTCCTCAGCGCTGGTGGTAATTTCAGCATATATTCCCAGTTTAAGAACATGTGGAGTGCACAGATAGGCTATAACGGAAGCGGTCCATCAACCAGCAATACTCTGCTTCGCGGAGGACCGGCAATAAAGCTGCCAGGTGTACATGGCCTGTTCGTCTACGTCGGCACAGACAACCGCAAGAAACTAATGGTTTCAACATCCGGAAGTTACAGAAAAGGCGGTGAGAATTATTCCGAAAACATGTCGGTCAACATGGGGATAACCTGGCGTCCGTTAAATACATTGTCAGTAAGCGCAAGCCCTAACTTCTCAACAGGAAGGAATGAGCTTCAGTATGTAGCATTGCGTAAGTTCGGCGAAGAAGACAGATATCTCTTCGGGAGTCTGAAGCAAAACGTACTGAGCCTTTCATTAAGGATTAATTACAATATTACTCCGGACCTGTCAATACAGTACTGGGGACAACCTTTCCTTGCAGCAATTGATTTCAGCGATTATAAAATGATTACCAGTCCAAAGGATAAACAGTACTCAGACCGGTTCCATGTTTACGGCGACGACGAGATAAACTACAATCAGCAGCAGAACAGATATTATATTGATGAAAACAGGGACGGAACAAATGATTATTCCTTTGCAAACCCTGACAGGAACAGCGATGTCTTTCTTTCCAACCTTGTAGCCAGATGGGAGTTCAGGCCCGGCTCAGTGATATTCCTTGTCTGGTCTCAGAACAGAACCTATTATGAGCCCGAGGGAGCTTTTGCGGTCTGGAACAATGTAACAAACCTCTTCACTGCTGAAAAACCATATAATGTTTTTCTTGTCAAGTTCTCCTACAGGTTCGGTCTGAGATAGAAACCCTGAACTGTTCTATCTCTTAGCTCCCCTGTAAACGGGTTGTACCCAGGCTTCCATGGGCTCATACCTGCTCATGGAAGCCCATCTTATACCTCTTTTCTGGATCTCAAAGGCCTCATGCACCTTGAAATCATCTGCCACATGGCCAAGAGAGGAATAGAAAACCCTGCCCTTGCCGTAAGTTTTCTTCCACACGACAGGCATGACGTTACCGCCGATCCAGTCGGCATGTTCACTGGTAAAAGTGGTGGTGGCCAACACTTTGACATTAGGATCGACATGCATAAAGTATTGTTCCGAATGCATGTTGAAATCTGAGAGCCCTCTTGTAACAGGATCTTTCCTGTCGATGATATTCACCCGATAATCGATTACTCCCCCCGGATGAGCCACCCACTGACCTCCGACCATAAACTGGTATTCGGTATTATTCCTGAAGGAATCTCCCAGTCCTCCATGCCAGCCCGCTATACCGGTACCGCTTTTGACAGCTGCCAGGAGGGCCCTCTCCTGCTTGGCATCTATCTGTCCCATTGTCCATGCCTGAACAATAAGGTCAACGTCTTTCTGCAGGTCTGTTTTAAGATAAACATCGAGAGTGTCAGAGACAGTAACTTCAGCACCCTCCGAGCGCATCCACGGAACAAATATGTCGCGGCATTTGTCGGGTTCATGACCCATCCATCCGCCCCAGACAAAAAGTACTTTCTTACCATTAAGCTGTGAACCGGAAGCTGTCTGAACGCTCCGGCTCAGGATTTCGGGTGCAATAATTGCGGCGGCGGTCGCAGCAGCACCCTTTGCGAGAAAAGATCGACGTGTAATCATATTCAGGTTAATTTGAAGCAATATAAGGATTTTTTAAAACATTCTGCACCATAATTTATCCTGTTTCTCCGGTAAGTATTTCAAGTCCGTGGCCGGGCAGCCAGAATCGATCGTTGCCTCATACCTGCCGTTGGTTGATTGATGTATGTTGATGATGGCTTGTTCCGTGTCTGTTTCTTCAGGTTACCTTAATTTGGGTAATATTTATAAAAATGCCCATGAATAATGGGATTTCCCGCAACAAATAAGGATCACATCCGTCTTTATCAAAAAAGATTAAATCCTCACATGACAAGATTACTCATTCTGACTGCATTTTTGTTCATTTTGCCGGCAGTAATTACCGGACAGGAAAACGGGAAAAAAAGATATATGGCGACAAGGATAACCACTCCTCCTGCAATTAATGGTATTCTTGACGACGAAGCATGGCAGGAAGGAATATGGGCCGATGATTTCGTGCAATTTGAGCCATACAATGGAAGAGAGCCGTCACAGAGAACGGCCTTCAAGATACTTTTTGATGATGATAATCTTTATGTTGCAATAAAGGCCTATGACTCAAGTCCCGACAGTATTGTCAACAGGCTGACCCGTCGTGATATGCCCGACGGAGACCTGGCAGGGGTCATTTTCGACAGCTTTTATGATTTACGGACCGGTTTCCTTTTCGGTGTAAGTTCATCGGGTGTAAAGTACGACCAGATGTTTCTTAACGACGGGCAGAATGAGGATTCATCGTGGGATCCGAACTGGTGGGTAAAAACCTCAATCAATGATGAAGGATGGGTGGCAGAAATGAAAATCCCCTTCAGTCAGCTCCGGTTTGAGAAAAAATCCGGCAATATCTGGGGGCTGGAAGTTGCACGATCTGTTTACAGAAACAACGAAACCATATTCTGGCAGCATATTCCCAAAGATGCTCCCGGACTTGTTCATATGTTCGGGGAGATGGAAGGTCTTGAACAGATTAAGCCAAGGAAAATATTTGACGTAACACCCTATGCCGTTGCCAGGGCAGAGACATTCAAGGCCATACCTGAGAACCCCTTTCTGGCATCAGGAAAGCTCAGCAGGATAAACGGAGGGATTGACGCCAAGATCGGGGTTACCAATAACATGACAATGGATCTCACGATAAATCCTGACTTCGGGCAGGTGGAGGCTGACCCCTCGGTTGTGAACCTTAGTGCCTATGAAACATTCTTCAGCGAAAAAAGGCCTTTCTTCATTGAGGGTAAAAATATTACCAATTTCAATCTCGGTATCGGCGACGGTGAAGTAGGAAACGATAATCTGTTCTACTCCAGGAGAATAGGAAGAAAGCCCCAGGGATATCCCACACTTCAGAATGGTTCTTATGCAGATATCCCCACTTCGACAACCATTCTCGGGGCAGCCAAGCTCACCGGAAAAACACAGAACGGACTTTCTCTTGGCTTCATTGAGGCAGTGACCGCAGAGGAAAAGGCCGAGGTCAGCACCGAAGGAGAAAGAAGCTTCCAGACAGTGGAGCCGCTTACAAACTATTTCGTAGGTCGTGTCCAGAAAGATTATAAAGAGGGAAAAACGATACTGGGAGGTATTCTGACAAGCACCAACAGGGACCTCGACGAGAATCTTGGCAATTTGCTGCACAAATCAGCATATACCGGAGGGATTGATTTCACACAATACTTCAGGGAAAAGAGCTGGATGCTCAGCCTCAGCACCGCCTTAAGCCATGTGGCAGGGTCCAGGGAGGCACTGCAGATAACCCAGAAATCTTCGGCCAGGTATTTCCAGAGGCCCGACAACGATTATGTCACCTACGATCCCAACCGCACCTCCCTGACCGGGTCAGGCGGCAGGTTGCAGGTAATGAAACTGAACGGGCATCTCAACCTGATGGGAGTGGTTACCTGGAAAACACCCGGTTTCGAAACAAATGATATGGGGTATATCCGCGAAGCTGACCAGATATTGTCAGTATTATGGGCCGGGTATAACCAATGGGAACCAAAATGGATATACAGAAGGTTCAATATTAATATGGATGTCTATTCTGTCTGGAACTTCGGAGGTGATTACGTAACAAAGGGTTATGAATACAATGCATCAATGACCCTGAAGAATTTCTGGAATATCTATGGAGGCGGAAATATCGGCAGCTCATCACTATCAACGGGAATGCTTCGCGGAGGACCCATGATGAGGGTCCCCGGAAACAATAATATGCGAATCGGATTCTCGACCGACAGCCGCAAGAAGCTTGGATTTCAGGTATACGCAAACTCGAGCCAGGGTTTCCAGGATTACTCTTCAAGTTTCAACACAGGTGTAACGGTTTCATTCAAACCAACAAATTACCTTTCATTATCATTTAATCCAGGGTACAGCAAAGCATTCAGCGAACTCCAGTACGTGACCAGGTTGAATTTCAATGACGAGAGCAGGTATATTTTCGCAAGCATCGACAGAAAAACGATCAACACCTCTTTCAGGATCAACCTGAATCTGAGTCCGGACCTGACCCTGCAGTACTGGGGCCAGCCTTTTGTAGCAACCGGCAAATACTACGATCATAAGTATATCACCGACCCAATGGCCGACCGGTACAGAGACCGTTTTCATGTATACGGCGATTCAGAGATCACACTTGCCGGGGACAACTATCTCATCGACGAGAATGCCGACGGAACAACAGACTACGGCTTTGGAAAGAGGGACTTCAATGTTCAGGAATTCCTTTCCAACCTTGTGGTAAGATGGGAATACTCACCGGGATCCTCTGTTTTTCTTGTTTGGAGCCAGACCCGAAGCGGTTTCAACGATACAGGAAACCTGAAATACTTTGATGATATAGGAAACCTGTTCGACGCTTCGGAAAACAAACCACGCAATATCTTCCTGATAAAGTTCAGCTACCGTTTCGGGTTAAAATAATTAAAATAACCTGATTAAGAGGCTGTCATAAAGATCCTTTGAACAGATGTCAAAGCAGACTTTTTGAGACAGCTTCTTTTTTTCCTTTATTTGTACCCTGATTAATAACTTCACAACTGAGTCATGAGAAGATTCCTCTTTTCGCTGCTGGTATTTACTCCGATAGTCCTGGCGGCCCAGCAAAAGCCTGCCTATACCATCTATAACGGTGACGGTAAAAAATCGGGGTACCGGTCCCTGGTTAAGGAGACAGCCAGGGCCGATGTTGTTTTCTTCGGAGAGCTTCATGACAATCCCATCGCTCACTGGCTGGAACTTGAGCTGACAAAGGATCTGTTTTCTGCGAAAGGGAAAGACCTGGTTCTTGCTGCCGAGATGTTCGAAACCGACAACCAGTTGCTTATTGACGAGTATTTCGGCGGGTTGATAC
>CAYRQY010000053.1:0-12413 GCA_964426435.1 uncultured Rikenellaceae bacterium
CCATCTCTTAACGACATACAGGAAGCCCATTCGAGAATAAAGCCTTTTATTCACCGTACCCCTGTCCTGACTTCGGGGCAGCTGGATGCCATGTTCAGCAGCCGGCTCTTCTTCAAGTGCGAGAATTTCCAGAAAGTAGGTGCCTTTAAGTTCCGCGGTGCAACCAACGCGGTGCTTCAGCTTACCGAAGAGCAGAGAAGGAGAGGAGTGGTGACGCACTCATCAGGTAATCATGCTGCTGCACTATCGCTTGCTGCGGCAATGAACGGAGTAAAAGCCCTCATCGTAATGCCCGAGACCGCTCCCTCGGTGAAGAAAAGAGCCGTGGCAGGTTATGGTGCAGAGATTACGATGTGCAAACCCACGCTTGCATCACGCGAGGAGACATGCCGTCAGATAATGGAGCGGGAAGGAGCTGCACTTGTGCATCCCTACGATAACTTCAATGTTATTTGCGGACAGGGAACAGCCGCACTTGAACTGCTTGACGAGATTTCCGGCATGGAAGTGATAGTCGCCCCGATTGGCGGAGGAGGACTGATGAGCGGTACATCGGTATGCGCCAGGGCTAAGAGCAGGAACATCAGAATCATTGGAGCCGAACCTGCAAACGCCGACGACGCTTCAAGATCCTTCAAATCGGGGCACCTGGTCCCCTCGGTCAACCCCTCAACAGTAGCCGACGGTTTACTAACATCGCTGAGTGAGCTGACTTTCTCAATTATAAGAAAAAACCTTGATGATATCTTCACCGTAAGCGAAAATTCGATTCTTGAGTGCATGATGCTTGTATGGGAAAGGATGAAGATTATCATAGAGCCTTCCTCAGCCACTGTCCTTGCTGCAGTAATGGAGAATCCGGGTTTTTTCAGGGGTAAGAGAACCGGCCTGATAATTTCCGGCGGCAATGTGGATTTAAGGAACCTTCCCTTCCAGTCTCTTCCGGAGGTAGGCGATAACCGGGTAGTGGTCTGAATGTTTTATCCTGATAATGTCGAACGACCTGCTCTCAAGGGCATTGTCGTAAAGTATGTAGTCGATCCTGTTCGGCGGATAATTGCCCCTGTATGTAAATCCTGCCCCGGAGCCTGACTTCACAAAGGAATCATTCAATCCCTTCCTGATCCTGCGGTATGAATATGAAACCGGGGTATCATTAAAATCTCCGGTCACAATGACCGGATGAGGTGAGGAATCGATATTATCCTTTAAAAGACGTGCCTGTGTGGCCCTGAGTGCGAAGCCGCTCCTGAGGCTTGAGTAAAGGCTTCTGATCTCAGTTATTGCCTCCCTCTCTGCGGAAGATCCTGTCAGCTCATTTAAGAACGAACGTTCCACCCTTTTAAGACGGAACGACTGAAGGTGGTTATTGAAGATCCTGAAAGTATCTTTTTCGATAATAACATCAGTGTAAATGGAAAGGCTTGAAGATTCCGGATGAATAACATCACCCTTTTCTGCCACTGGAAAGCGGCTGAAGGTAGCTATTCCGTAATAGCGGTTTCTTCCGCTTCCCAGCACTTTCAGATGTGAATGGTATTTTCCGCCGAGTGCCCTGGCAAAATATTGCTCTTTCTGCCGGGGATTACCCGATATATAGAACTCCTGCAGGCATAAAATGTCGGGATTCTGATTCCTGAGGAAGTCAAGGATCAGGTTTTCTGATCCCGCTGTCCCCTTTCCTTCAAACTGGTTAAACAACCTGACATTATAGCTTAATAACTTGAAAGTTCCTGTCTTATCTTCACCCTGTTTTCCCATCTTCAGGTAGTTTCTGAAATGGGGAAATCCAACGACAATCAGAACAAGAGAAATAAGTGCCTCCGGTCTCAGCCTGACCGCCCAGATAATTGCAAGAATGATGTTTACCAAAAGGATGTAAGGGTATGCCAGTCCGAAAAATGCAGGCAATGCAAAAACAGCAGGATTAATATGTACGGACAGGTAGGAGAGAATAAGTGACGTGCCTGCGGCTATATTAACGGCGAGAAGGATCTTATATAATAATTTTCTCAATTGGTCCGGTTATCATTTTTTCCTCTGGCTCTCGGTGAACAGGAGATCCTTTTCCTCCTTTGTAAGGCTGTCGTATCCACCCTTGGAAATCTTATCGAGTATGGCATTGATTCTTGCCTGATGCTCTGCTTTCACTCTGTTATACTCAAGATCATCCGAGGCCCTCTTATATGTTACCCTCATCTTCTTCTGTGGTTTGAAGAGTGTGGCAACAGCATCGATCACTGTATTGATCCATTTTCCCATCTCATAACCCTTTCGGAGGCTTTTAGTGTAAAGGTATCCGGCAAGTGCACCCCCCATATGGGCAAGCTTACCTCCCGAGTTGGTTGAGAAGTCGAGTATTGAGGTGAGAATGAATATACCAAGGGCCACATACCTGATCCTGATTCTTCCAAGGAGAAAAAGATGAACTGCATAATCCGGGGCATAAACGGCTGTGGAAATGACAACCGCCATAACCGAGGCTGAGGCTCCTATTGCAACAGATTCAGTTACAACTCCCGAGAAGGCAGGGAAAATATTGAATGAAGCTACATAAACCACAGCTCCGAAAATGCCACCCAGTACATAAACCGAGACAAGCTTTCTCTGGCCAAGATAACCGGTGAAGATGGTTCCGAACCAGTAGAACCATAGCATGTTGAATAAGATATGCCAGATATCCTTGTGGGTGAACATGTAAGTTATTACCGACCATGGACGGTAGAGGAGAGATTTCAGATCGGAGGGAACGGAGACAATGTTCAGGACCTTTGATGATATTTCGGGTGAGTTAAGAAGAAATCCCGCGATACCCGCCAGTGTCAGCAGAAGGAACACTGCAGTGTTGATAATGATCAGCCTCGAAAGGGTTGTGCCGTTTGTAAGTAATCTTTTAATATCCTCGCGTATCCCCATCAGTAAAGAGTGTTAGTTGTTTTTCGCCAGTACCTGATGAGTATGAATCCAAAAAGCATGCCGCCAAGGTGTGCCGCATGAGCTATATTGCTTCCTGGCTGGGTTACTGCAAGATAGAGTTCAAGGGCGCCATAGAACAGCACGAAGTATTTTGCCCTGATCGGGACCGGGGGTATAAGCAGCATAAGCCTGGTGTTCGGGAACAGCACCCCGAATGCAAGCAATATTCCGAAAACAGCTCCCGAGGCACCTACGGTTGGTATGTTAAGGAGCATCTGCAGGTTCTTCATACTTTCGTTGGCAAAGACCTTGCCCCGCAAGAAGAGGTCCGTTCCCTCATTCATAACAATCTGCAGCTGGTCGGGGCTGATATCTCTCATTGCCCTGGCATACTGGATGCCAATTACCGATTCGTGTACGAGGGCGGCCCCCAGACCGCATACTATGTAGTAGACAAAAAACCTCCTGGGACCCCACACATTCTCCAGGACCTGGCCGAACATATAAAGTGCGAACATGTTGAAGAAAAGATGAGCAAATCCCCCGTGCATGAACATGTGTGTAACAATCTGAAGCGGCATGAACTGTTCAGACCTGGGGAAATAGAGCCCCAGAACCCTTGTCAGATCTATTCCGAATACACTCTTTGCGGCATAATCGGCCAGAAGCATCAGCACGTTTATCAGAATAATATTCTTGACTACAGGGGGCAATCCGAAAAAACCTCTTCCA
Organism: uncultured Rikenellaceae bacterium; assembly: GCA_964426435.1. GTDB lineage: Bacteria > Bacteroidota > Bacteroidia > Bacteroidales > VadinHA17 > LD21. Next base: position 3,649 of record CAYRQY010000053.1, read on the forward strand.
ATTCCGTTCATCATTTATTGTTTATGCATTACTACCTTTCCCGTCCGGCAAAATTATAATTTGAATTTTATCCGGCAATTTTCAGAACATCTTACTTATATCTTTTATCAATCTCTTCAAGTGTGATAATATTTATCACTGGTCTCCCGTGAGGTGAGTAATTTGGAGCCTTGCAGGCAAACAGCATATCGAAGAAGAGCTCCATCTCATTATGCGTGAGAGTTTTACCATATGGAATGGCGGACGCTGAAGCCATTGCGGCAACTACCCTGGCCTTTTCCCCGGCCGAAGGATCGGCTTGTGAATTCTTATAGTCCTCAATAATTATCTCAAGGATCTCTTCGGGGTTTTCTGCCCCTGCTCCGGCGGGCAGTGCTGAAACAGTAACGGTATGGTTGTCAGTAATGAGAAGATCGAACCCGAGCAGCCTCAGGTCATCTTCAATCTCCCTGAGAACAAATATGTCGGCCGGATTGATGCCGAAGGTTGCAGGAAACATACTTTTCTGGCCTGGAAAGCTATTATTGTTAAGGCAATCGAGGTATTTCTCGTAAAGGATTCTTTCATGAGCCCTCTTCTGGTCAATAAGCATAAGACCCGATTTGACCGGGCATACAATATATTTATTCCTGATCTGAAAGAATTTCCGGCAGGAATCAGGGTTAACTGCCCGATCAGATCTTTCCGGCAGATCGTTTTCGATGGCTGAATACAGCCTTTCCCAGCCCGATGTTTTTTCCCTTTCAAATTTATTGACTGCATCGACTCCTGAAAAATGAACAGGGTCAGAAGCAAACGGATTATATCCCCTGTCCGGTTCCGGTTCAGGAGGAGCCGGCATCACTGAAATACCCTGCCTTGCCGGCGGGATCTCAATAAGCCCTTCGGTTTCGAAATTCAGGGAAGGCACTATATTGAAACGGCCGAGAGCCTCCCGTGCCGATGCGAGAAGTATGTGCCAGATGGACCTTTCGTCCTCGAACTTTATCTCGGTTTTTGTGGGGTGGATATTTATATCTATCGTGGAAGGATCGGCTTCCATGAAAATAAAGTAGGATGGAATTGTATCGGGAGGCAATATGTTGTTATAGGCTTCAGCTACCGCCTTATGAAAATAGGAATGTTTCATGAAGCGCCTGTTTACGAAAAAGAACTGCTCCCCGTAGGTTTTCCTTGCTCCCTCGGGTTTTCCGATAAAGCCCCTTATTCTCACAAGGCTTGTATCGGTGTCGAGGGTGATCAGATCCTGATTGACCTGTTTCCCGAATATTCCCATTATCCTCTGGCGATAATTTGAAGGCGGCAGATTATAAATCTCACTGTCGTTGTGATGAAGCGAGAAACGTATTTCCGGATGGGCAATTGCTATCTTTTGAAACTCAATTATAATATGTCTGATTTCCGTGTTATCCGATTTAAGGAATTTTCTTCTTGCAGGTATATTGAAGAAAAGGTTCTTTACAAAAAAGCACGATCCTTTCGGACAGCTGCATGGTTCCTGAATTTCCACCTTTGAACCGCTTATTGCAATGTGCGTGCCTGTATCATCCTCTTCCCGCCTGGTTTTAAGCTCTGTCATAGCAACGGCAGCTATTGAAGCCAGGGCTTCTCCCCTGAATCCCTTAGTCGTTATTGCAAAAAGATCGCCGGCAGAGCTGATCTTGGATGTTGCATGCCTTTCAAATGCAAGCCTGGCATCCGTTTCCGACATTCCTGAGCCATCGTCGGCAACCTGTATAAGAGTCTTGCCTGCATCCTTTATTATTACCCTTATATTCTCCGCACCTGCATCCACCGCATTTTCCATAAGCTCCTTTACAACCGAAGCCGGCCGCTGTATGACTTCTCCTGCTGCAATCTGGTTTGCAACAGAGTCGGGCAGTAATCGTATTACGTCAGGCATTTCCGGAGCCGTTTAATAGACACATTGAGGCAATGTGCAAATATAATAATAAATGCCGTACGGCATTTCCGGCCCTGTTTGCACAAACCCTCAGGAGAATTGGTCATAACAATAAAAAATATTCATATATTTATCTTTGCAAAAAAAGGGGAACTCCGGGAAATAACTACTAAAACTTTTTTCATGAAGAAAGCTATGTTATATATAATTATTGCGCTGCTGATGATTTCTGCGGGCTGTGGGGGAAAAGCTTCAAAAGATGCTATCCGCGTCATGACTCTGAACATCAGGTATGATAATCCTCGCGACGGTCTTAATGCATGGCCCAACAGGGCAGAGATGACAGCCGGTTTCATAAAGGATGAGAAGCCCGATCTTCTCGGATTGCAGGAAGTATTGTGGCATCAGTTTGTATATCTCGATTCTGCGCTGGCTGATTATACGGCTATCGGAGTGGGTCGCAGCGACGGAGCCAGGGGCGGTGAGATGAACCCTGTTTTCTTCAGGAAGGACCGGTTCAGCATGGCAAGAACAATAACATTCTGGTTGTCGGAGACTCCGGATGAGCCCGGATCGATGGCCTGGGGAGCCGGTCTGCCAAGGATAGTTACCTGGACCGAACTTGTGGACAGGAACAATGATGAGCATCTTTTCTTCTTCAACACACACTTTGCCCACGATTCAGACTCGGCCCGGATAATGAGCTCAAAACAGCTTCTTGCCGAAGTTGGCAAAATATCAGGTGATTTTCCGTTTGTGATTACCGGCGATCTTAATATGCTGCCCTCAAGCATAGGTTATTCGGTACTCACCGGACCGGCCGAGAGTGTACCGCTCATGAAGGATGCCTTTGAAATATCAGTTAAAAAACCGGAAGGTCCGCTTTTCACTTTTAACGGCTTCTCAGACACCCCGGGTCGGGGAAGAATTGATTATATTTTTGTGAGAAACGGGATGAAGGTACATGAGCACACGACTCATGAAGTGATGCATGGTGGTGTTTATATATCAGATCACTGGCCCGTGTCTGCAGTGATTACCTACAAGTGACCTGTAAGGCTCCGGCCTAGGCTGTTTTCCTGTACCTGCGGACAGCAAAGAGAGTTGAAAAGAGTGCTATAAGGCAGAGAGCTAACAGCTCTGTGCTTATATCCTTAAGAGCCGACCCCTTCAGCATAACCATACGATTGATGCGGATAAGCCAGGCAACAGGGTTAACAAGGTCAAATTTCTGTGCCCAGACCGGCATGCTCTCAAAGGGAGTAAATATCCCGCTCATCAGGATAAAGACTATAACCACGAAGAAAGCAACAAACATGAATTGCTGCTGAGTGGAACTCAGTGTAGAAATAAAAAGTGCCAGCCCGAGAACGGCTATCAGGAAGACCGATGCACACAGGAAGAATAGCAGGATGCTGCCCTCAAACGGAATATTGAATGCAAGTCTGCCTATCATCAACCCGAGGGCAAGATCGATCAGGCCAATAATAAGAAAGGGCACCATCTTCGCTATTATGAACTGGTGCTTTCTGACCGGCGTGACATTTATCTGCTCGATGGTTCCTGCCTCCTTCTCCCTTACCATGTTCAGCCCCGCCATCAGGAAGCCTATGGCAGTTACGAGTATTACCAGGACACCGGGGAGCATATAGTATTTGTAGTCGAGCGTTTCGTTATACCAGTACCTGTTGGTGATCTCGATGCCTGCTCCCTGCTTTGTAAGCCGAAGCAATGCGGAGGCTGACTCCCTGTTGAAATCAGTCACAACACCATTAAGATAAGCCCACGACAACTGTGCCGCAGATACATTTATGGCATCGACTGAAGCAAGAAGCCTCGCTGGGCTGCCTGAGCCAAGCTCCCTTCCGAACCCTGCAGGTATATGCAGGATCATCCTGCATCTGTTCCTGTGCATCAGGCTAAAAGCTTCATCCTCAGACCATGTGGAGAATGACACCCTGAAAAAAGCCGATCCCTCAAGCTTGTCAATTAATCTTCCTGACTCGGCAGAGTAGTCATTATCGATCACACACAGATCGATATTCCTGACATCAAAGGTCACGGCCGGCACCAGGATAAGCATCTGAACAATTGGTACTGCAAAGATGGCTTTCGACAGGAACCTGTTCCTGAATATCTGAATGAACTCTTTTCTTACCAGATAAATAATTGTTCTCATGCTTCCGTTTTCGCTGAATATTTTATTATTGAAGACGCAGCCTGAATTTGCGGATACTTATGATGATGAAAAGCGTGGTCATAAGCAGAATCACCAGGGTCTCTTTCCAGATAAACATAAGCCCTGTTCCCTTTATCATGATGCTCTTGATAATGACAATGAAATACCTGGGCGGCACCACCATGCTGACATAGTTGTAAATCCAGTGCATATTCTCCAGGGGGAAGATAAATCCGGAAAGTATTATAGTCGGCAGCATAAGGCCGAGAAAGGAAATGAAAATAGCCTTCTGCATCGTATCTGAAACGGTCGATATAAGTATTCCAAGGGAGAGGCTCATTAAAATATAGAGCATGGTCCCGGCAAGAAGAAGGAGTATGCTCCCCTTTACCGGCAGGTTAAAAACGAGCCGCGACAATATCAGAATGATAATAACATTAATGAACGACAGAAGAAAATAGGGTGTCACCTTCCCCAGGATAATCTGCACCGGCCTCAAAGGCGAAACCAGGAGAACTTCCATTGTGCCGAACTCCTTCTCACGGGCTATGGTCACAGAGGTCATAAGAGCACAAATCAGGATCAGTATCAATGTAATAACACCTGGCACGAACATGAAATGGCTCTCCAGTCCGGGGTTATAGATCATCTTTACCTCCGGTATTATCATACCGCCGGCTGATCCGCCCGGTAAGGCAAGCTCCCTGTTGAAATCCCCCACAATTGCCATTGTATAATTGGTTATCAGCCTTGCCATATTGGGATCAGATCCGTCAGCAATAATACTCATTGAAGCTTTTCCTTCCTTTAAAAGTCTTTTACCGAACTCCTCTTCGAAAATATAAACTGCCCTGGTATCTCCCTGCTTAAATTCTGCATCAATCTCTTTATAGCTGTTGAGATATCCCCTGCTTCTGAAGAATCCTGATGAGATTAATTTATCAGTCAGCCGGGTGGTGACATCATCTTTCGACATGTCGAGGATCGCCACTCCCGCATTTTTGATATCCGTTCTTACCACAAATCCGAAGATCAGGATCTGTGCCACGGGAATCCCGAAAATAATGATGAGTGTCCTGTAATCCCTGAAGATGTGCAGGAACTCCTTTCTTACAAATGCTAAGAATCTTCTCATTGGCTAATCCTTTGTGGTCTTGCTATCTTAATGAACACCTCCTCCACACTGACCGCGTTGTATTGCCTTTTCAGGTTATCGGGTGTATCAACAGCTACTATCCTCCCTTCATTCATAATGGAGATACGGTCGCAATACTCTGCCTCGTCCATATAATGCGTGGTAACAAAGAGTGTAATACCGGTTGAGGCTGTCTCATAAATCATTTCCCAGAACTGCCTTCGGGTTACCGGATCCACACCCCCCGTTGGTTCGTCCAGAAAGACTATTTTCGGCTCGTGAAGAAGAGCCACCAGAAATGCCAGTTTCTGTTTCATACCCAAGGGCAGGTCTGCAATCAGCCTGTTCCTGTATTCCCCGAAGTTCAGCCTGTTGAGCAGTTTCTCTTTCTGCCCGGTTATAAGCTGTCGGGACATTCCGTATATTCCGCCGAACAGCATAATGTTCTCCCCTACGGTGAGGTCCTCATACAATGAGAATTTCTGGCACATATAACCTATGTTCCTCTTGATCTGTTCAGCCTCTTTGCCTGCGTCAAAACCTGCTACAGTAACTTCTCCCGAGGTTGGTGCCGAGAGACCTGACAGAACTCTTAAAGCTGTTGTCTTGCCGGCGCCATTGGCTCCCAGGAAGCCAAAAATCTCCCCTTCGTAAACATCGAAGGTAATATTGTCGATAGCTGTGAAGTTGCCAAACCTCTTAACCAGATTGCTAACCGATATTATTTTCTTCCCTGTCATAACATTTCACATACCTCTGTACCTCCGTACCTCTGCACCTCTTCACCCATATTATACCCTTGCACCTTTTTCCATAAGTTCGAGGAACCTGTCCTCTATGCCCGCTTCCGCCCCGCCTATTGCAGCATCATTTATTCCCATCGATTCGAGATGCCTGAACAGCGAGTCATCATAGCTGTCGTTTAGAAAGGTGACATGGACACTGTTTCCGAAAGGATAGGCTGTATGGGTACCGGGGAATCTTCTCAGCGCCTTGATCAGTGAATACTTATCGGAAGCCGTGGCTCTGAATAGTTTTTTGCTGAAGCCCTTCGTTATCTTACCCGGCTGATCAACAGACAGTATAGTGCCGTTCTGGATAAGGGCCACCCTGTCGCACCGCATTGCCTCGTCCATATATGGGGTTGATACAACAATTGTTATTTTAAATTTTCGCAGGCCCGACAGCATGTCCCAAAACTCTGACCTCGAAACAGCATCGATACCTGTTGTCGGTTCATCAAGCACGAGAAGTGAAGGCTTATGTATAAGAGCACACGAAAGGGCAAGCTTCTGCTTCATGCCTCCCGACAGTTTGCCTGCCTGGCGCTTACGAAATGGTTCAATATGAGAGTATATATCAGAAATCAGGCTGTAGTTCTCTTTAATCGAGGTGCCGAAAACGGAAGCATAGAACTCCAGGTTTTCCTCGACTGAAAGATCCTGGTAAAGACTGAACCTGCCCGGCATGTAACCGATTTTTTTGCGCAGTTCCTTAAATCCTGCCACTGCATCATGCCCGAGTATGTTCATTTCACCCTTGTCGGGCAGAAGCAGGGTTGCAATTAACCTGAACAGGGTCGTCTTTCCTGCTCCGTCAGGCCCGATGAAGCCAAATATTTCCGATTCTGTAACGGAAAAGGACACCTCATCAAGAGCCTTGTTCGTCCCGAATTGTTTTGATATACCCCTGGCCTCAATTATATTCATTTCGCTATTCATCGCGGGATCTGAATATTGCCTCTCCCGGCATGCCCGATTTAAGAGTGCCGTCGTTCTTCACGTTAATATCCACTGCATAGACAAGTGTAACTCTCTCATCCTTTGTCTGAATGATTTTCGGTGTGAATTCAGCTTTCTCAGATACGTAACTGATTGTTCCGGGGAATGAAACATATTCTTTCTTCCCTTTATCTGTCCTGACGGTGCAGTTTTCTCCCAGCCTTACGTCTCCCAGCATGGCACCGCTCACATATACCCTGAGCTTCATAACGGAGAGGTCAGCCAGTTTGGCCAGGGGTTTTCCCGGTGTAGTAATCTCTCCGGCTTCGGCGTATTTCCCGATCAGTGTACCTGACAGGGGGCTTCTTATTATACTCCTGCTGATCTGTTCGTTTAAAAGAGCTTTCTTTGATTCGAGGACTTCAATCTCAGCAGCAACGGAGGATTTCTGGGTATTATTTGCCAGAAGCTGTTTTCTCATGACTGATTCCTGTCCCGTGAGGTCATCGTGCTGCTTACGGGTGGCAGCATCGTCTTTAAGCAGGTTTTCAATCCTCAGAATATCCACCCTGAGGTTCTCGATTTGCTGATTTATTATCTCATTCTGTGCATTAATTGAGGCGATTCTTGTTCTGATGCTTCTGATCCCGGCCTCTATTTCCTGTTTCTGAAGGTGCAGAATTGTTGTGTCGATTAGTGCGATCTCTTCACCCATACCGATCTTATTCCCATTTTCCGGATTGAATCTCACAACGCGTCCGGATGTTTCAGAGGAAAGAATAACTTCGGTTGCTTCAAAACTTCCAAAGGCATCAGCGTCGGCAACCCTCTCTTTGCAGCCTGCCAGGCAGAGTAAGGCAATAATTAATAGCGATCTGGTTTTCATCTGTGATTTATATTATAAAGGTATGTTGCTCATCCATGTCGGGTTGCGGTTATTCGATCTCTTTCCCGGTTAAATTCATATATTCTGCTTTGGCCAGCGCCAGGCTGATCTTATGAATCTCGTGGTTTACCAGGGCCTGCCGTTCTGAGTTCATTTCACTGAGAAGCTCCGTGGCTGTAATGGTTCCGTTTTCATATTTTGATTCGGCTGCAGCAGTGATCTTCCTTCTGAGAGCAATCAGTTCGGTGTCGCTTATCAGAAGAGAGGTCAGGCTCCTTATTTCGGCCCTTTTGATTTCCATCTGTCTGGTGAGATTATCCTCAAGATCTTTCTTCCTGTTTTGAAGCATGCCCTGCTGGAGTGCTACAATCTGTTTTTCATTCCTTGAATTTTGCCAGTCGGTTATTTTCCATTTTATGCCGGCGCCAACGACATAATAGGGCTGAAATGAATCTTCAAAGAAGTTGTTGCCGGGAGGCATTCCATAGCCAAGCGTTGCAAACCCGAATGCTTTAGGCATCCTGGTACTTCCGATAAGTGCCAGCCCGGATGAAAGTTGCTCTATCCGCAGATCGAAGAGCTGCAATTCGGGGCGCATCAATTCTCCGGGCATCGTCTCGGGCATGTAGGGGAGAATCAGTTCGGCTGACGGATCAATCTCAGTTCCGGTAATGCCCGAAAGCACCTGTATAAGTGCATGGTAATGGATCTCATTTTCGCTTAGCTGCTGTGTGATTCTAAGTTTCTCAGACATCAGGACATCTATGTCGGAACTCAGGATCACGCCGTTCTTCAGGGCAGCCTGCATTGAGTTTAACCTCCTGTCGATAACTTCGAGGTAATTCAGAATAAGTTCTTTCTGACCTGCAAGAAGGAGGAGACTGAAAAAACAGCTGTTAACCCGTTCTTTCAGCTTATAGAGGTCAGATTCGGTCTGTTTC
>CAYRQY010000054.1:0-12400 GCA_964426435.1 uncultured Rikenellaceae bacterium
CCCGAAAGATGATTTATTGCAAGTTTCAGTGTTGTGTCAATCTGTTCCCAGATAGGATAGAATCCCTTGTTGTCAAGAATATTGCGCGCAATATAGGCTTTGATCTGGGTATGTATTATCTTACCTGAGACGCTGATGCCTTCAGGATCGGGTCTGATTCCTGAAGATTCAGCAAAGCGAATGAATTGTGCCGGCAGGTCCTGTTTGTCCAGATAGGCCTCCAGTTCCCTTGCCCGGGAGAATTTATTCAATACCTGCCTGTTTTGTTCAGTGTATTTAAGGGCAAACTGGTAAATAAAGGGTCTCACTCTAACGAAGTAGGTTGAAATGCCTGCAGTGTCGACTGGTACGAAAACGTCTGGCATAATGCCGCCTCCTCCGTAAACAGTACGACCGCCGGGTGTCAGGAATTTCAGGGAGTCGGGGAAATGAATGCTGTCGGAAACACCCATTTCGCCGCGTTCAAACCTGAGATTAAGGTCATCATAGTATTCGTCGAAACCATTGTTGTATGGCTTCTGTATGGACCTTCCAGTTGGTGTGTAGTATCGTGCGATTGTAAGTCTCATTCCCGATCCGTCGGAAAACTGTATAGGTTCCTGTACGAGACCTTTTCCGAACGACCGTCTACCGATAATTGTCCCCCTGTCGTTATCCTGTATTGCTCCGGCGATTATCTCGCTTGCCGATGCGCTATACTCGTCAATGAGTATTACAAGACCACCGGTTTCGAATTCTCCCTTACCGGTTGCCCTTGCCTCACTGCGGGGCTGGGTCCTTCCCTTGGTGTATACTATCAGCTCACCGGCTTTAAGAAACTGGTTGGCAATCTGTATTGCGGCATCCATCACACCGCCTGAATTGCCCCTCAGATCAAGAATCAGGTTCTTCATACCTGAAGCCTTGAGCTCCCGGAGACCTCTCATGAACTCGTCATAGGTGGTCATGGCAAAATTGTTGATCCGGATATAGCCCGTATTCTCATTTACCATGTAACTCACGTCCACACTGTTGATAGGGATCTTGTCCCTGGTTATTTCAAATGGGATCAGATCCTTATGTCCCTTCCGCAGGATTTTAACCCTTACAGTGGTTCCTCTCGGACCCTTCAGCATACCCATAACCTGCTCATCGCTGATCCGTCTGCCGGCGACAAGAGAGTCGTTTACAAATATTATTTTATCTCCTGGAAGAAGTCCGAGTTTCTCAGACGGACCGCCGGGAATGGTGCCGATAACGAGAATTGTATCAGCAAATATGTTGAACGAAATGCCTATACCATCAAAATTTCCCTGAAGAGGTTCATTTGCCCTTGCCAGCTCCCGGGCGGGTATATAAACACTGTGAGGATCTAGCTTCTTAAGAATTGCGGGGATGGCAGCTTCCACAAGATCCCTGCGGTCAATCGAATCGACATAGTCTGATTCGATGAAGTTGAGGATGTTGATGATCTTATCACTTCTTGGCCTGATGCCTGTACTCTGGGAGATAAGATTCTGCTTCGGCAGGTAAATACCTATCAGTATTCCGCCGGCAAGTGTTATTGCCAGCAAAACGGGAAGCAGGATACTCCTGTATGAGTTATTGTATCTCATATATATCTTTTTCCGGATCAATGTAAACAATTTCAACTCCGGCACGTTTAAGCAGGTCAAGCCCGTCGGTATTCTTGTAGCGGTTGCAATAGACCACTCTCCTGATTCCCGACTGGATGATCAGCTTCGAACACTCCATGCAGGGAGATGTTGTAACATATAACGTGGAACAATCGCTCGAATTGTTTGACTTGGCGACCTTGGTTATTGCATTGGCCTCAGCATGGAGTACATACGGTTTGGTAACATTGTTTTCGTCCTCGCAAACATTCTCAAATCCCGCCGGTGTGCCGTTATAACCGTCAGAGATGATCATTCTGCCTTTTACGATCAGGGCTCCAACCTGCCTTCTTTTGCAATATGAGTTCTGTGCCCATATCAGTGCCATTTCGAGATACCTCCTGTCAAAGGTAATCTGCTTGTCGCCATATGGTCTGAGAATATCTTTCACCTTATTGCAGTTCAAATTGTTGTGCCGGAGGGGTCAAAGTTAATAATTCCTGAATCTCCCGCCACCAACTTCCCTTAAAAATTTGTTAAACAAGTTTTATATTCGTATATTTACGAAATACGTTGAATGCTTATACCTAATGCTTGACCGATAAATTCTTTAACATAATGGCACCTGCAAAGACTGAAGATTATACAGAGGATGATATCAGGCTTGCCCGTTTCGCAAAAGCTCTGGGGCATCCTGCAAGAATTGCCATCCTGAGGTATCTCGCATCTCTTGATACCTGTTGCTTTCATGACATCTCAAATGAGCTGCCGATAGCAGCATCAACCGTTTCGCAACACTTGTCGGAGCTTAAGGAGGCAGGATTGATTCAGGGTACTTTTGAGCCGCCTCGCGTGAAATATTGCATTAACCTCGAAAACTGGAATCTTACCAGGGAATTCTTTAATAAATTCTTCTCCATGAGGATTATTAAAGCCGAAAATAAATTGGCAGTTGACAAATGAATCGTTGAACAGTAATATCGCTGTACGAAGAACAACGTACGCTTAATGAGTAACTTATCACTTAAACGAACATTTATGAGAACGACCAGTCTGACTCTCTTATTTTTACTGGCGACAGCATCGCTGATAATTGTCTCAATAGCCGGTATAAGACCTAAGGACAAAATGAGATTTATTGCCGGCAGGGAAATAGTAAACCAGTCGGATGTCTGCCCTCCCTTTTATCTTTATGATGAGGACGGGAATATAATTGACCCGGTGAATAATATTAATGCAGATAAACCTTATTCACCAAAGCAGACCTGCGGAAAATGCCATGATTATGATAAGATAACGCAAGGATTTCACTTTCAGCAGGGAAAAGATGAAATGACCTCTGGTATGTTTGATGAGCGTTATCAGTGGGTCTCCTCTCCGGGGAATTATGGTGGCACCTGGTGTTCTCCTGCTCCATTATATCGTCATTTGTCACCGAAGGAGAACACGACGGCAAGGACTATCGATATGACCTCGTTCAGCTTTATCACTGCAGGGTGTGGTGAGTGTCATCCGGGAGGCGGACCGGCTGAATATGACCGGTCAGGTTTCCGGTATGATAAATATATGCTTGAAAAAGGATATGTGCCTGGCGGAGTTAATGACCTTGATGGTGATTATTACCAGGCGCGATGGAGTGAGACGGGTGTTCTTGAGGCCGATTGTATGATTTGTCATCAGCCGGGGTATAATAATGAGATAAGGAAACAACAGATTAAGGTGCTGAATTTCAAATGGGCTCCGACTGCGGCTTCGGGTCTGGCGACAGTGACAGGATCAGTGGATGGCAAGACTCCTGTTAGGGTAACCTATGATATTTCACAATTTGATGCCTCCGGGAAGCTCTCACCTCATATCGTGAGAGAACCACGGAACGAAGCCTGTCTGTTCTGTCATGCACAACCGGGATGGAAAAAGAGAGGGGCTAATTTTGAGGCACGCACTGATGTTCATCTCAGAGCCGGCATGAAATGTGTCGATTGCCATCCCGCAGGATCAAAAGCGCTTGACGACCGGATAAATGAGAGGGAGATGCACCAGTTCGCCAAAGGGGATGACCCGGGCGGCAAGGTGCGAAATGATCTTGACAATACGGTTGTTGACTGCAATTATTGCCATACCAACGGTTATATGGGGGCGCCTGTTGCTCTCCACAGATGGCTGCCCGATTTACACCTCGATTATATAAGCTGTCAGGCATGCCATATCCCGGAAAGGTATGTAAAATCCGCCCAGGTTCAGGCCGGCGACGTAATTAATCCCGGTACGAAAATACCCAGTAAGGGAAAACAGCTATGGGTATTTTATGGCCCTGATATGAAATACTATAACCACTATGGTAATCTTGAGATGATGGGCTTCGACGACAAACCAACTGATGTTTTTAAACCCATTCTCGCGAAGTACAAGGGCAAGATTAGACCGGTTAATCGTGTTCACAGCGCCTGGCCCGGGATAGAGGTTGAGGGGAAACCCGGACTTATGCAGCCTAAAATGAGTGATATACACAAAATGTGGGAGGATCATTTAAATGACTCTACACTCTACCCCGAACTATCACTGATTACCGACGACAACAGCGACGGGGTTATTGAGATTAATCGGCCGGAGGAGATTGATGCACTGATATCGGCCGTAACATCAATGCTGAAAAACACTAAATATCCGATGGAAGGAAAGCGTGTTGTATGGGCAATGAATGAGAGGGTCTATACATCAGGCAATAACTATTATACCATTGAAAAGGAAGACTGGGAGTCATCTCCCTATGCCAACGTCCATACCTATAATCACGACATCTTTCCGGCCAGGGCTGGACTGGGAATAAACGGATGTACCGACTGTCATGCTCTCAATTCTGAGTTTTTCTATGCAAATATTGTTAAATATCCTTTCGGGGAAGATGGCGAGCCGGTATATGAGCCTCAATACAGGCGCCTGGGTATCAGTCCCGCAATGATATGGCTGTCGGCTTTCAGGGAACAGATACTTAAAAGCTTTCAATATCCTGCCATAATCCTACTTTTCCTCGCTATCCTTGTATCAATTGCCGCATACTACAACAGAAGAGAAAATTTTCTGAAAATTAAACCGGCACATCTGGTTGCCGGATACATTGTTCTGATGGCTCTGTTTCTAATTACCTACCTGAAACCTGATGTTAAATCCTTCATAATGCCTGAGAGGTTATGGTTCGACAAAAACCATTTCTTCCTGACAATTCTTGCCCTGGGCACAAGTGCATTCACATGGCTGAGGATGAGACAGGAGAATAAAACAAAATCAGCATTGTTTAGATTTCAGGGAATTTTTATCATTCTTGCCCTGATATCCGGGTTCCTCATGATGGTTAAATTTGATGCAATCTACCCGGCAGTAAGGTTTTCTTATACTCTGTATGACCTGGCAGTGCTCCTGAGTGTAATTGCAACGGTTTATTACCTTATCAGCAGACAGTTTTACGAACTTAAACCAGTTAGTGATTAATATATTATTTTGGAAATATTCAAGAAGTAAATTATGGAAAAATCAGTCGGGTTTATAGGAGGAGGAAGGGTCACAAGAATCCTCCTTAACGGATTCAGGAATAAAAACGTTCAGTTCGGAAAGATAGTTGTTGCAGATATCAGTCACGATGTTCTGGCGAAAATTAAGAACCAGTTCCCGGAGATTGAGGTATCAGGTACGACTGATGCAGCCGGACAGGATATAGTCTTTATTGCACTTCATCCGCCGGTGCTGATGGATACACTCGGTCAGGTTAAAGGCAGCATTAAACCTGGTGCGATAGTAGTATCTCTTGCCCCGAAGATAAATCTGGCGAAGCTCTCAGCCTCAGTGCCTCAGGTGAAAAATATAGCGAGGCTGATTCCCAATGCAACTTCCTGGATCAACGAAGGGTATAATCCTGTAACATTTGCCTCTGGATTTGAATTACCGATGAAGGATAAAATCCTGGGTTTGTTAAGGAATCTGGGCACCACTTTTGAAGTACCGGAAGAGAAACTCGAAAGCTATGCTATAATTTCAGCAATGCTTCCTACCTACTTCTGGTTCCAGTGGACAGTAATGGAAGAGATCGGGCAAAAAACAGGGCTCACTGGAAAGGAGTCCGGTGATGCAATTTATGATACAATAAACGCATCACTGAATCTCCTTTACAGATCGGGATTAACCGCACCTGAGGTTATTGACCTTATACCTGTTAAACCCATTGGTGAACACGAAGAGCAGATCGCCGGGATTTACAGGACAAAGCTTATCGGATTGTTCGAAAAGATAAAGCCTTAAGCGTTCTTAAATGCTTTCTTACCGGCAAATTGCGAATACTTGCCCAACTCGTTCTCAATTCGCATAAGCTGATTGAATTTTTCAATTCTTTCGCCGCGGCATCCGCTGCCTGTCTTCAGATGACCAGCGTTTACCGCAACTGTAAGGTCTGCAATAAAGCTGTCGGGTGTCTCACCGCTCCTGTGCGAAACAAATGCATTATAGCTGTTTCTGTATGCCAGTTCAATTGTCTCCAGGGTTTCGGTAACAGTACCGATCTGATTGAGTTTGATCAGGATCGAGTTTGCAACACCTTTTGCTATACCTTCAGCAAGAATTGCTTTGTTTGTACAGAAGAGGTCGTCGCCTACTATTTCAATTTTTTTCCCGAGAAGGTCGGTCATATTTTTCCAGCCGGTCCAGTCATTTTCAGCAAGTCCGTCCTCAATCAGTACGATGGGGTATTGATTTACCCAGCTCTCCCATATTCTTACAAGGTCATCGCTCGAAATTAATTTACCGGTACTTTTGAAAAGCTTGTATTGTCCCTCTTCCCACATCTCGCTTGCAGCAGGGTCGAGGCAGATGCTCACCTCGTCGCCGGGTTTATATCCTGCCCTGCTGATTGCTTCAAGAATAACCTCAACTGCTTCATCATTCGATTTAAGGTCAGGTGCAAATCCTCCTTCATCACCGACTCCGGTACTGTATCCTTTCTTCTTAAGAACCGATTTGAGGCTGTGGAATACTTCCACCCCCATGCGGATTGATTCAGTAAATGAGACCGCTCCGTGAGGGGCAATCATAAATTCCTGAAAGTCAACATTGTTGTCGGCATGCTTGCCGCCGTTGATGATGTTCAGGCAGGGAACAGGAAGAAGATGGGCATTTGCTCCGCCGAGATACTGGAACAAGGGAATGCCTGAACTCTCAGCCTGTGCACGTGCATAAGCCATTGAAACCGAAAGGATCGCATTTGCCCCAAGCTTTGATTTGTTGGGTGTTTCGTCAAGGCCGATCATAAAGTAATCGAGTTCGCGCTGACTGGTAAAGTATTTCCCTTCAATCTCTTTGGCGATAACCGTATTTACATTTTCAACAGCCTTTAATACTCCCTTCCCGCCGTAGCGTTTCATGTCGCCATCGCGAAGTTCGGTGGCTTCCCTTTCACCTGTTGATGCACCGCTGGGCACCATTGCCTTTGAAACTGTTCCGTCTTCGAGGATTATTTCTGCCTCGACTGTCGGGTTGCCTCTTGAATCGAGGATCTCCATTGCTGATACACTGATAATCTGCATAGTTTTTTAATTTAAGTGATTCTGATACTTTCTATTATTTTCATCAATTCATTTATATCTTCATCATAGTCTTTTGTCAGTTTCTTCGGAAACTCTCCGAAACCTTTCATTTTTCTCGATTTTGCCTCGCAGAGAACCTCCCAGATCCTTGTTTTCTTTGCTTCAACAACCCTCTGTTTGTGTAGTACTGACTTGCCGGTTGAATATTTCCTTGTCAATTTACAAATTAATTCAAGAGCCTCATCAACAATCTGAATATTCAGAGGCACAAGAGTACTGTCGATATCGTTCTTAATCTCAAGACAACAAGTATTATACTCTTTACCAAGCAGATCCCTTATCTCAATAAGCAGCCCCTCTGCTATCATCAGCGAAGAGGTCAGGGATCTCCTGTGGGTCTCATTCAATGGTACTTTTTCAGGATCCATTAGGGTTTTGTTTAATTATTCCTGCTCCTCCCGGCAGGCACTTCCGGCACCTGGTCGTCGGGAACAGGTTCTGAAAGCAGATGTTTCGGCAGGAAGAATTTGTTTGCAATAAGCGTTGGAATAACTGCACTTGCAATCACTGTCCCGACAATAAATGAATATTGATCGCGGGTGATTATATTATTTGTCAGTCCATACAGCGCTGATATCGTACCGAATGTCAAACCGGTTGACATCAGAAGTGTGTAATACCATTTTTCATCATTATGTTTCTTGAACCTTCTTATTACGGGGTATAACCCAAAGATCTTGAATGATATCTTTGCAGCAAACAGGACCAGGAATATGAGTGGTGCTGCAATTAATGCCGGCAGCACAGGCTCGCTTCCTGACCAGATAGCCAGCACAGCCATCGATATCAGGACAAAAAGAATCCATTTTGTGCGGATTGCGGCAGTTTTATGGCCGAATTTATCAGTCAGATAATTTGTCACCCTGGGCAGGAATATTATCAGCAATACTATCGCAGCAACAAAGATCAGGGTCTTGAAAGTAAAAGGAGCAAAAATGAGCCCGAGACCGATCACGGTGCCAAGGTCGTTTATGAAGCACGAACCCAGGAGGCTTTTACCAAATATGGTCTTGTTGAGTCCGTACTCGAGCATCACCGAGTAAACAACAGCCATCGATGTTGTCGATAACGCAATGCCTGTAAGGAGGCTTGCCCTTAGGTCCCAGCCAAGCAGAAAGTAAGCAACAAGGGCAGCTCCGGCAAAAGGCGCAAAAAAACCAGTCAGCCCTATTAGGGTTATTTCTTTGAACTTTGCTTTCAGAGAATCGGGATTAAGCTCACTGCCTGCAAGAAAGGTAAGCATAATGGCAGCCACTCCGGCACAGAACTTCATCCAGTCGGCATCGAGCGACAGGGAATCGAAAAATCCAAGTTTAAATGCCGCATATCCAATTACAGCCCCGATAATTATCTCCATCAGGGCCATCGATATTTTAATACGGTTGGCAATTATTGTTGAGACCAGGGCCGCGAGGAACCAGAATGCTGCAATCAGGTAGATTTCGTACATAAATAAACTCCCTTATTATCAGGTAGATGTAGGAGTTATCAGCTATTTTCAGCGGTTAACGGCGAACTCCATCACACGGCCCTCAAAAATAGCAAATTTTCTTTTTGTGCTTACGACAGGCGTGATTTCTTAAGCACAAGAAAATAAATTATGCATGCGTTGCGGAGCAGAGGTTGCGAGCATAACCGATGATCAGTATAGTCCAGTACTTCTTTGTTCTGTCAGGAATATACCCCGAGACAAATCTTATTGCAGTATTTATACCCGGGAATTTCATTTCCTGATAAGATTAGATCAAATTATGGTAATTCTGTTAGATAAATCAGTAACAGAGAATATATTTACGGAATAAGCAGAAATACGGTTCTCCTGAAAATGAGAACAAGGGAACAGTCTGTTTTACAGAGATATTTATAAATCCATAATTACTATTTTGATACATGAACTTCACGGAATTAATTGAAAGATTTACTGAAAGCGACCTTCTTCTGGCAGGTCTGGTTCAATCGTGGGCTTTTATTTTTGCGGCTGCGGTTGTTTTATGTTTTCTTCTGGGAGAAATAACCCGCAACTACAGCCAGACCGATAAGCTTTGGAGCCTTATGCCCCTTATTTATGCCTGGGCAAGTGTCGGTTATTATCCTTCATCACCGCGTTTATGGTTAATGGCAATACTTGTAACTGCCTGGGGTTTGAGACTCAGCTATAACTTTTACAGAAAGGGGGGGTACAGCATCATTCCGTGGAAAGGAGAAGAGGATTACCGCTGGAAGGTGATGCGGGAGCATCCGTTATTAAAGGGACGGTTAAGGTTCGGGCTCTTCAATCTGTTATTCATTTCATTCTATCAGCATTTTCTGATATTACTTATTACCTCTCCGATTCTCCTGGCAGCAAAGCACAATAGCACCGGATTGTCATTTACGGACATTCTGGCGGTATGTCTGATGCTCTCTTTCCTTGCCGTGGAAACGATTGCTGATAATCAGCAGTTCCGCTTCCAGAGAATGAAAAGAGATCCTGAAAAAAGGGAGAACCTTTATTCAGAATCCCTTAAGAAAGGCTTTCTTGCAGAGGGCCTCTGGGGATATGTTCGTCACCCGAATTTCATGGCTGAGCAGGGTGTCTGGATCAGCTTCTGGTTTTTCGGGGTGGCAGCTTCGGGAAAATGGATTAACTGGACATTGGCAGGTCCTCTGCTTCTTGTTCTCCTGTTCCAGGGGAGCACACAGCTGACTGAAAGAATCAGCAGCAGCAAATATCCGGGTTATGCTGACTATAAGAAAAGGGTACCTAAATTTATACCTTCCTTAAAGTCGGGTTTACAGGCTTACAGCCATGATTCGTCAAAAGAATGATCAAAATCCGGTGCCCGGTTCCATGTTGTCAGAAAAAAATTGTATAATTGCACAAACATGTAAATTAATAATAGCAGAGATATGAAAAAACTTATAATCAGCCTTGCGGCTTTGGCAGTTGTGGCAGTTGTAGCAGTAATTGCACTTGGTGCCGGTAATGTTGAGACTGATTCAACCGAGGGATGTTGTGCGGCAAAGACAGAATGTGTAATGAGCGCGTCAACCGCATCCTCGTGTTGTTCTGCCACTGAGGTGGCAAAGACGGCAGCCTGCGATCCTGCGAGTTGCACAGGTGCCGGTTGCGATCACGAAAACTGCACAGGCCAGTGCAAGGAAACTGTTGCTGCAAAAGCGTGCAATCCTGCCACTTGCAGTCAGCATACCGCAGAAAAATAATAAAGCAGAGCTTTAATATTAACTGAAAATTAGAAATAGCATTTCTCCGGATTATTCCCGGGGGGATGCTATTTTTTTCTTCCGGTATGTCAGTTCTTGTCGGGTAACTGTACACGTATTTTGATTATGTGCAGTCAGGTTATGGTTGTTTCACTTCAAAATCCTTTTTCTCCAGGTACCATTCCATAATGTATCCGATCATTACAAAAACCGGCAAAGTGATCAGAGTCCGCAGAAGTGTAAATTTCAATCCCAGAAATCCGATTTCAAATGTCAGCATCGGGATTTTAATTGTTGAAAAAGCACCCAGGTAAATAAAAACATTTCTGACTGAGCATCCTTTTCTCCATAAAATATAAGCAAACGGGAACGCACCGTATAATGGTCCTGCCTGGAGAGTTGCGAGAAGGATAACCAATAATGTACCTTTCCATCCCGATTCCTTGCTGATATGCTTTTCAATCTTCTCCCTGGGAACCCATACATCGAACAATCCGATAAGTATGAACATTAATGGCAGGAAAAGGATCATCTCATTGAAGAACATCCAGAAATTGAGTCCGATTTTCTCTCCTGCTGCGAAATCGAACAGATATGATAATCCTATCAGGATCAGAAAAGCAATTGGGAAAATATATTTCTTAAGTTTCTTCATAAAAAAAATCCCATTATCAGTCCGATTAAAAGTGCTGCAGCAAGGCTGACAAGGTTTCTAATTATACTTACCCTCCAGCCGAAGAATCTGGCTTCAACAGGAAGCGTCAGAAATCCTGTCATCATAAGTGTCGTTATGAATACTGCAATCACCGAATAAGCAACACCGCTCTTAATCAGTATTCCGCAAAGAGGGTAAGCGATAAAACCGGGTATCAGGGCAATTGATCCAAAAAAGGCGGCAGTCATCCACCCTGCAATACCTGATCCCTCACCCATATATTTCGAGAGTTTTTCCTCAGGGATCAGGTACAGGACCACGCTGACCAAAACAAGCATTAATACAAGCGTGGGGAGAAGCCTGAGAAACATAAGCGCTCCTTTCTTAACCCCTTCCCAGGTCTTCTGTGGGTTGGCAATCAGGGAAGCTATCATGCAGGCGGTTGTAATTACCAGAAGCAGTCTCATTATGTTTTCAGAATAAGAATCCGTACAGAAGACCTGTAATAGTGGCCATCAATACGACCAGGCTAATATACACCAATGTTTTCTTTGTGCCAATCACACCCCTTATAACAAGCATATTGGGCAATGAAAGAGATGGTCCTGCAAGAAGAAGTGCAAGTGCCGGTCCTTTACCCATTCCCGATGCAATAAGTCCCTGAAGAATCGGAACTTCAGTCAGGGTTGCAAAATACATGAAGGCACCAACAATTGATGCAAAAAAGTTGGAAAACACAGAATTGCCTCCGACAAGCGCAGATATCCACTCATTTGGTATAATTCCGGCTATGGCAACATCATCATGTGTTGAACCGAGCAGAAAACCTGCCGTAACGACTCCAATGGCAAGAAGGGGGAGGATCTGTTTTGCGAAATCCCAGGCTGCCAGTGTCCAGGCTCTGTTTTCCTCATCCCTCTTGTCAAGAATGGTAATAACACTTAGCGCAATTATTCCGACAAGCATTGGCACAAGAGGCCTGAGCCTGTCACTTTCAATGAGGTTATTTGACAGAAATACTGAAGCGATTACTGCAACTGCAGCACCAAGAACCCATTGCCATTTGATCTTAAGAATTTTAATCAGCGAATACCCCAGAACAACACTGAAAAAGCCTGTGATCCACCACTTATAGTGCCAGATGGCATACCATATACTTGTTGTATCGCCTTCAGCAGGTTTGCCCCAGTTGGCAAAGACAAGGATCAGAACAAGAGTGAAGAAATGAAGTGATGTCTGCCACATTGGTCGTTTTTCTGGCGGAGGAACAATATTCATCTGTTCTTCCCTTTTAGTTTTTTCCTCTTTCCTATATATCA
>CAYRQY010000055.1:0-12251 GCA_964426435.1 uncultured Rikenellaceae bacterium
TTAATCTCATCATAATCAGAGAGTAACAGAATTATTTTTCGTATATGGAAGAGTTGTTTATCCGGGAGCCAACCCTGGCAGAAGAAAAAGAGTCAGAGAATAACAGTGAGGTTTTTTCACAAAAGAGGGGAATGCAAAAGAAGAATCCGGAACCCAACCGGAAGCAGACAGATAGGGTCATATATTCTCACGATGAGGCTGTGGAAGCAAGTGTCGAATATTTTGGCGGTGATGAACTTGCAGCCAGGGTATGGGCCAACAAATATGCCCTTAAGGACTCTTACGGAAACCTTTATGAGAAGACTCCAGATGATATGCATCGCAGGCTTGCCGCCGAAATAAGGCGGGTGGAACTGAAATACATGAATCCTCTTCCTGAAGAGCTGATATACAATGTGTTCAGGGATTTTAAATACATTGTTCCGCAGGGCGGCCCGATGACAGGTATAGGAAATGATTATCAGATCGCTTCACTATCCAACTGTTTTGTAATCGGCAATGACGGATCGTCCGATTCCTATGGAGGCATAATGAAGATCGACCAGGAGCAGGTACAACTTATGAAAAGACGCGGAGGCGTGGGACATGATCTTTCACATATAAGACCGAAAGGGACTCCTGTTCTTAACAGCGCACTCACCTCAACCGGCGTGGTGCCTTTCATGGAAAGATATTCAAACTCAACCCGTGAGGTGGCACAGGATGGCCGGAGGGGTGCACTGATGCTCTCCATCTCCATAAAACACCCCGATTCGGGTAAGTTTATCGATGCAAAACTGGAATCGGGTAAGGTGACCGGTGCAAACGTATCAGTAAAGCTTACCGACGAGTTTATGAGGGCAGTCGAGGATAAAACACTCTTCAGGCAGCAATACCCCATTATCTCAGATAACCCGAAGTTTGTTAAAGATATAGATTCGGTTCAGCTCTGGAACAAAATCATTCACAATGCCTGGAAATCGGCCGAACCGGGAGTGCTCTTCTGGGATACCATAATTAAGGAGAGTGTTCCTGACTGCTATGCCGACAAAGGGTATGCAACAGTCTCCACAAACCCGTGCGGTGAGATTCCACTCTGCCCGTACGACAGCTGCAGACTCCTGGCAATCAACCTCTTCAACTATGTCAAAGAGCCCTTCACACCCGAAGCAGAGTTTGACTTCGAGTTGTTTAAGGAACATGTGGGGCTGGCCCAGAGGATTATGGACGACATCATCGACCTCGAACTTGAGAAGATTGATGCAATACTGGCGAAGATTGATGCTGACCCGGAGATCGAGGAACTGAAGCACGTAGAAAGGAATCTCTGGAGCAATATCAGAAAAAAATCGGAAGAGGGAAGAAGGACGGGCATCGGAATTACAGCCGAAGGCGACATGCTGGCCGCCCTCGGTCTCCGCTACGGAAGCGAAGAGGCCACAAGCTTCTCGGTGGAGGTCCATAAAACCCTCGCCCTCGAAGCATATAAGTCATCTACCTACCTTGCAAAGGAAAGAGGCGCCTTTGCTATCTACGACCCAGAGAGGGAAAGGAACAATCCGTTCATTCTGAGGATGAAGGAGGCTGACCCGGTGATGTACAGCAATATGGTGAAGTACGGACGCAGGAATATAGCCCTGCTTACCATCGCACCCACAGGGACCACAAGCCTGATGACCCAGACAACATCCGGCATAGAGCCGATATTCTCAACTTTCTACAAGCGCAGGAGAAAAGTTAATCCCAACGACAAGGATGTGAGGGTTACCTTTACCGATGAGGTAGGAGACTGCTGGGAAGAGTTCAACGTGTTCCATCATAAGTTTGTCGACTGGCTGAAGCTCAATGACTACGATCCGAACGAAGTTACAAGGATGAGCGACGAGGAGATCGCCGGTATAATTGCGAAATCCCCTTATTACAAGGCTACTGCGAACGATGTCGACTGGGTTGCAAAGGTGCGCATGCAGGGTGCAATACAGAAGTGGGTCGACCATTCAATAAGCGTTACAATAAACCTGCCATCCGACGTAAGCGAAGAGCTTGTAAGCGAGCTCTACCTAACGGCGTGGAAATCGGGATGCAAAGGTGCTACGGTTTACCGCGACGGATCACGTAACGGAGTGCTGATCGCCCCTGGAAAGAACGATGTGAGGCTGGAGCGGCCGAAAAGGCCAAAGGCCCTCGACTGCGACATCATCAGGTTCAATATAAATGAAGAGAAATGGGTGGCCTTTGTCGGACTTAAAGAGGGCAAACCATATGAGATATTTACAGGAATCGCCGATGACGAAGTTTTCCCCATACCCAGAACCATCATAAAGGGAAAGATTATCAAGGTAAAGAACGAGCCAGACAAGTCGAGGTACGATTTTCAGTATACCGACAGGTATGGCTACAAAAAAACCATCGAAGGTCTCTCACACATGTTCAAGCCCGAGTTCTGGAACTATGCCAAGCTGATATCAGGAGTTCTCAGGCATGGAATGCCCATTCCCGATGTTGTGAATCTTGTTACTTCACTGAATCTCGACAGCGAGTCGATAAATAACTGGAAGAACGGGGTCGAGAGGGCTCTCAAGAAGTATATTCCAAACGGGACAAAAGCAAAGGGCAAATGCATAGAGTGCAAATCCGAGAACCTTGTTTATGAGGAAGGATGCCTTATATGCAAGGATTGCGGATCGTCAAAGTGCGGCTGACACAGCTATTTGATAACTCCCTGCTCCCGACCTGTCTTTTCAAAAGCCGATATTGCCTTATCAAGATGATGCTTCTCATGCGCAGCTGAGAGCTGCACGCGTATCCTGGCTTCACCTTTGGGAACAACCGGGTAATAGAACCCGATAACGTAAATGCCCTCTTCAAGGAGCCTGGCAGCAAACTCCTGCGACAATTTTGCATCGTAAAGCATAACTGCACAGATGGCAGACTTTGTTGGTTTAATGTCAAACCCGAGAGAGGTCATTCTGCTTATAAAATACCCCGAGTTGTAATGAAGCCTGTCCTGCAACTCATTGGTCCCTGTCATCATGGCAACCATTTTTATACCGGCAGCTGCAACCAGGGGAGGTATGGAATTGGAGAAGAGATAGGGACGTGAGCGCTGGCGAAGCAGTTCGATTAACTCCTTCCTGCCCGTTGTGAAGCCGCCGATGGCTCCCCCGAAGGCTTTCCCGAGTGTGCCGGTGATGATCTCAACCCTTCCCTTCAGATTATACAGCTCCGTAACACCCCTCCCTGTATCTCCTACAACTCCTGCCGAATGAGACTCATCAACCATTACCATGGCGTTGTATTTTTCAGCAAGTCTCACTATTTCGTCAAGTGGCGCCACATTGCCGTCCATCGAGAAGACACCGTCGGTGACGATGAGCCGGAAGCGTTGTGCCGAAGCAAGCTGAAGCTGCTTCTCAAGATCATCGGTATCTGCATTCCTGTACCTGTACCTGACTGCCTTGCATAAACGCACACCGTCGATGATAGAGGCATGGTTAAGGGCGTCTGAGATAATCGCATCTTCCTCTGTGAGAAGCGGTTCGAACACACCCCCGTTGGCGTCGAAGCAGGCGGCATAAAGAATGGTATCCTCTGTACCGAAGAAACCGGCTATCTTTCTTTCAAGCTCCTTGTGGAGATCGGTTGTTCCGCATATGAAACGGACCGACGACATCCCGTAACCATGGGTATCGAGAGCCTCTTTTGCCGCTTCTGTCAGCGAACTGTTGTTCGAGAGGCCCAGGTAATTGTTGGCGCAGAAATTCAGAACCTTCCGTCCTGTTTCAAGCTCAATTTCAGCTCCCTGGGGAGAGACAATAATCCTTTCATTCTTGTAAAGCCCTGCCTCCTTTATCTCGCTGATAATGGCATTAAGATGATTTTGAAATTCCTTGTACATATTCTGTTTCTTTTGTTTTTAATCCAGCACCCAGTACCTAGTACCTAGTACCCAGCACCCAGGACCGAGCACCCCACCTTCGCTACCGACTACGCCAAGGCTTCGTCGGTCAAAGAAAGCTTCGGCCTTCGGTCGCCGAAGTCGACCTACGGCCGACGAAGACGGTGGACGAAGCCAGCACCCGCCTATTCCCAGTCCAGTATAACCTTCCCGCAGTTGCCCTGCTCCATTATCTCAAATCCCTTCAGGTAGTCGTCGATGCTGAACCTGTGGGTTATTACCGGATTGAGATCGATGCCGCCTATTATCATCATCTCCATCTTGTACCACGTTTCCCACATTTCCCTTCCGTAAACCCCCTTAAGAGTGATGGCCTTGAATATTATATCGCTCCAGGGCACTTCAAAATCCGACGGTAGTATTCCAAGCAGCGCTATGCTCGACCCGTTGTACATGCTGGCTATCATCTCATTGAAGGCTTTCGGCGACCCCGACATCTCAAGGCCGATATCAAATCCCCTCATTCCCAGCTTTTTCACTGCATCAGATATTTTTTCTCCCCTTGAAGGATTTACGGTAAGTGTTGCCCCCATCTTTCTGGCGATCTCCAGCCGGTAGTCGCTCAGATCGCTGGCCACTATAAACCGTGCACCTGCATATCGGGCTATTGCGATAGCCATGCTTCCTATCAGCCCGGCCCCTGTTATCAGGACATCTTCGCCGAGGAGAGGGAAGGAGAGGGCAGTATGGGTTGCATTTCCAAACGGATCCATGATGGCCGCCCAGTCGTCGGGGATCCTGGGATCGAGCGGAACAACGTTCGAAGACGGGATCCTGACATATTCAGCAAACGATCCGTCTATATTGACCCCGATGCCCACTGTATTTTCACAGACGTGCTCCTTGCCGCGGCGGCAGTTTCTGCAATGACCGCAGGCAAGATGACCCTCTCCGGTTACACGGTCACCAACTTTCAGGTTGGGAACGCCGGCTCCCATCGCGGCAATATACCCCATGTATTCATGTCCGATTACCATGGGTGTTTTAATGGTCTTCTGCGCCCAGCTGTCCCAGTTGTAGATATGGAGGTCGGTTCCGCAAATGGCTGACTTTGTTACCTTGATTATCACGTCATTAAGGCCTGGTTCAGGAACCGGAACCTCCTGCATCCATAAACCCTTTTCAGGACGTGCTTTGACAAGAGCCTTCATCTTTTTCATGAGAAATCTGTAAAGTGCTAAGTTAATATAAATCTCCGTCAGGAGGAAACGATAAGGGCTTCGGAATGCTGAATTTACCGATCAAGCTCCGGCCTTAAATAATCTGAATATTGTCGCGTGGTTTAACTATCTTTGTACATGGTCGAAACATTAAGAACGATTTTATGGCAGGAATAAGAGTACGGTTTGCTCCGAGCCCTACCGGCCCGCTGCATATCGGCGGTGTCAGGACCGCCCTTTACAATTACCTTTTTGCCAGGCATAATGGCGGCACGTTCATCCTGAGGATAGAGGATACGGATATGGCAAGATTTGTCGAGGGAGCCGAACAGTATATCACCGAAGCTCTTGACTGGTGCGGTATCAGGCCTGACGAAGGTGTAAGGGAAGGGGGCAATTATGGTCCTTACAGGCAAAGTGAAAGAAAGGCTCTTTACAGGCAATATGCAGATGAGCTGGTAAACAGGGGAGATGCATATTTTGCCTTCGATACTCCTGAAGAACTGGAGCTTATCAGGAAAGAGCATGAGCAGAATGAAACGGCTTTTATATATAACGCTGTGGTAAGGGGTAGTCTGCAAAACTCTCTTTCACTTCCGGAAAAGACCTGGAGATCGTGGCTGGATGAGGGCCGGCCATACGTGATAAGATACAGGATGCCTGAGAATGAGGATGTGCATTTTGATGATATCATCAGAGGGCATATTGTTGTAAACACATCAACACTCGACGATAAGGTGCTTTTCAAATCGGACGGAATGCCGACATATCATCTTGCCAATATCGTCGACGATCATCTTATGGAGATCAGTCACGTGATAAGGGGAGAGGAGTGGCTCCCTTCAGTGCCACTGCATGTGCTGCTTTACCGTTCATTCGGATGGGATAAGCCATTGTTTGCCCATTTGCCGCTCCTCCTGAAACCCGACGGCAAGGGCAAGCTGAGCAAGCGCGACGGTGACAAAATGGGATTCCCTGTGTTTCCTTTGTTCTGGCCGTTTGGAGAGACTGCAAAAGGATATCGCGAGGAAGGTTACTACCCCGGAGCCTTTGTAAACATGCTGGCTCTGCTGGGCTGGAACCCCGGTACGGAGCAGGAGATATTCTCAATGGAAGAGCTTATAGAAGCATTCTCCCTGGAGCGCGTTGGGAAGTCAGGATCGCATTTCGATCCGGAAAAAGCCAGGTGGTTCAATCATCAGTACCTGCAGAAGAAGAGCCCCAATCAGCTGGCGCTGGAGTTCAGGGAGTTTCTGAGACCAAGAGGTTACCATATCGATATCGTGCGGCTCGAAGTGCTGGTGAGTCTTGTAATGGAGAGGGTGAACTTTGTAAGGGAGATATGGGAGCAGACAGATTTCTTCTTCAGTGCTCCCGTGCAGTATGATATGGACGCGGTAAAAAAAAGGTGGAAGGAAGAGACCCCCTCAATCCTTGATGAGCTGGCAGAAGTTATTGCAAATACGGAGGAATATACTCCATCAACCCTTGAAGAGAGGGTAAAGAACTGGATGACCGGTAAGGGATATGGCCCCGGCGATGTGATGAATGCCTTGCGGCTGGTAATTGTAGGTTCATTAAGGGGACCGCATATTTTCGATATTATAGCCTGGATCGGGAGGGAGGAGTCGGTAAACAGGATAAAAAAAGGAATTGCATCAATCACAGGTCAGTGAAATGATTCTTCCGGAACCCGGCGATTATATTGATGTCCACACTCATGACTCCCGGCCCCGGGAAGGGATATTTGCAGTGGAAAACCTTATGGCAGATGAGGAAGTATTGCCATCAGATATTCCCGGCAGATGCTGTACCATGGGGATACACCCCTGGGTCCTTACAGATAATAATTTCATGAACCTGCTCGGGAGAGTAAACGTTTCGGCAGCAGCACCCAATCTGACAGCCATCGGAGAAGCCGGGTTCGACATGCTGAGGGGTCCGTCGGCCGCCCTGCAGGCAGAAGCGTTTGAAGCACAGGTCAGGATTGCCGATGAACACCGCAAGCCTGTTGTGATACACTGTGTGAGAGCCTGGAACGATCTGCTGGCCGCTCACAGAAAGCTCAGGCCTGCCATGCCCTGGCTTGTGCACGGATTCAGGGGAAAGAGAGAGCTCGCTCTCCAGCTCATCTCGAAAGGCATGTACCTCTCATTCTGGTTCGCTTTTATTCTCAGGAAGGAGTCATCGGAACTGCTAAGATCACTTCCGGTCGGGAGTATCCTGCTTGAAACGGATGGCGCTGACGAAGACATCAGGACTATTTACGATAAAGTTTCAGGGGACCTCAGTATTGAAGTGACTGAACTGAAAAAGATAATATTTTACAATTACATGAGGCTTTTTCACGCAGGTATCAGATAAAGAAATCCTTACAAATGACGGACTGGTTATCAAGGAGTGAACTGTTGACGGGAAAAGAGAAGCTCGAAATGCTTAGGGATTCGAGCGTCCTGGTTGCAGGACTGGGAGGTGTCGGATCTTTCGCTGCCGAGATGATCTGCAGGGCAGGAGTGGGGTCCATCACAATTGCCGACGGAGACACGGTTCATACTACCAACCGCAACAGGCAGCTTCCGGCGCTGAAGAGCAACGAAGGCAGACTGAAGGTGGATGTGATGGGAGAGCGTCTTTATGACATCAATCCCGGGGTCCGGCTGACCATGGTAAAGGAGTACCTGCGCGATGAGGGGATGATCGAGGTTCTTGAAAGGGGTTTCGACTATGTGGTGGACGCTATAGACACACTCTCTCCCAAGGTATTTCTTATCTGCCACAGTGTTATGAGAAGCATCCCCATAGTCAGCTCGATGGGAGCCGGCGGCCGGTTCGATCCCCTGGCGGTAAGAGTTTCTGATATCTCTGAGACAACAGATTGTCCGCTGGCCAGGATCCTCAGGAAAAGACTTCACAGGCTTGGCGTAAGGGAGGGTGTCACTGCTGTCTGGTCACCGGAACCGGTTGACAAAAGCAAAGTGATCCCTTCCGAAGGTGAAAGGAACAAAGCCTCTGTAGTCGGAACAATCTCTTACATGCCTGCTGCTTTTGGAATCGCGTGCGCTTCGGTTGTTATCCGCAAACTCGCAGGAATACCCTTCGAATAAAGCTTTCTCTCCGTCTCTCTCAGTGGTCCTCTGAGTCCTCTCTCTGTGGTTCTCTGAGTCCTCTCTCTGTGGTTCTCCGTGTGACAGAAACCCTATCTCGGCTGTTCACCCCTTTTTTCGGCAGGCCCTTCTGCCTTCTCCAGCTTTGCAGTGAACCCCAGTTTCTCGATAGCCTTTTTCAGCTGGTCGGGGTTGTTCCTGTTCTTCTGGTATGTGATGGCAACCTCTTTAGTCTCAAGATCGCATTTGACATCCTTAACTCCCTTTTCATAAGGGATGTTCTTCATAACCTTGTTGACGCAGTTTTCGCAGTCAATCGAAGTAATGAACTTAACTGTTTCGTTCCCCTTGTTCTTGTCCTGCGCCGTCAGTATTAATGGCACTGAAAGAAGCAGAACCGTGATCAGAAGATTTCGCATAGTTTTCATGATTAAAAGTATTTAGTTTGTTATATAGATCTTTAAATTCTTACACCCGGCACCTGTCATTCATCCCTGTCAAAGAATATCCTGAACCCAACGTATATCTTTCTTCCGTGAACCGGCCCCCAGATCAGTCCTGAATCGAAATAGTCGCCAAATGGATCATCAGCGGCTATGATGGGATTATGCTGCCTGAATCCTGTTAGGTTTTCCGAACCGATATAGACGTTCCATTTGCGGAAGTTCCTCGTTACCTGTGCGTTCATTATGGTGTATGCCTTGAAGTTATCGTGGCGCCTGTAAGGTTCGGGGTTGCTTATGGTCGAGGGAACACGTCCCGGTCCGTTCAGCTGGAGGGTGTAATCTGCCTGCCATTTCCGGAGCCGGCTTAACCATGAAGCTGTGACCAGGCCTTTGTAGCGGCTTGTAAGGGGTTTTTCCCGCAGCTCTCCGTCTATTGTCATTTTTACGTCGTTCCAGCGCCAGGCTGCAAGCAGGTCGAAACCCTGAAAAAGCTGAGTGGAACCTTCAACCTGTACGACGTTCGAATATGATTTTCCATCGAGGTTGTAAAAGCGTACCTGGTTTATATCAGCATCAAGATCTGTAATAATCTGGTTTACAAAGCCTGTATGGAATACCTCAGCCGAGAACCTCAGCATCCTCGCTCCTGCAGGAACGTTTCCGGTAATGCTTATCCCTGTGTTCCATGCCTCTTCTATCCCTATATCATCAGGGATTATCATTTCGCGGCTGCTGGCCAGAAGGAAGGAGTTCTCCGCAAGAATGTTTCCCGAGCGGTAACCTTTGCCAGCCGATGCCCTTACGGTAAGGTTATCGTCGATGACATATCTCAGATGTGCCCTGGGGGTTATAAGGGTGCCGTACATATTGTGGAAATCTGCCCTGATGCCTGCAATGAAAGTCACTTTTGCAGAATCGGTGTAGGTGTACTGGGCAAAAACTCCCGGAACTGCCTCTTTTCTCCCAAGGAGAAGGTTGTCGAGTTTCTCATCGTAGAGATCGTATTTATAGCTGAGGCCGGCGTCGATGTTATGTTTGCTCAATCCCGGATTCCACTGGTACAGAAGGCTGGAATAGTATGTATTCTGCGAACCGTTATAGGACCTCAGTCCGAAAAAAGATTCCTGTGTATGACGGGCAAAATTCTGTATCCACCCTATTGTCATACTCTGATCACTGGCAAAAACGCCTCCCACCTTGCTGAATCCTTCAACCCTGCTTGTATTAATTTTGATACCGAAGCCGTTGGTCCATGTGTCGGGATTTCCTGGCTGATAACTGAACTGACCCCCGATTCTCTCCTCGCCAAGATATTTAATGCCTGTGCGGAAGGTGAAATTCCCGGTCATGTAATCCCAGCGATTGAAAAAGTTGTACTGCCTGATATCAGGTTCATCCCTGAATCCGTCGTTGTTATGGTCGCTTGTGCTGTTTTGCAGCTCACCATGTGCCATTATCATCGTACTCAGGCGATTGCTGAGAAGGAGTGAGGAATTCATGTTCACCTCCTTTCTCCCGGCATTGCTCAGGAAACCGTTCATATAGAATTTTTCGCTTGTCCGGGGTTTTTTGTATTCAACATTTATCTGCCCGGCCATCGATTCGTAACCGTTCCTGACCGATGAGGTGCCTTTGGAAACCTGTATTGATTCCATCCAGGGACCCGGGATATAGCTGAGTCCGTAAGCACTGTTAAGGCCGTAGACTGAGGGGATATTCTCAGTAAGTATCTGGGTGTAGGTGCCTGCCAGACCAAGCAGCTGGATCTGTTTGGCGCCTGTTGAAGCATCTGAATAATTAACATCGACTGAAGCGTTTGTCTCGAAGCTCTCTGACAGGTTGCAGCAGGCCGCCTTGCAAAGTTCTGCCGCCGTGATATTAACTGTCAGTATAGGATCGACCCTGTTGATGAATGTGCCCGAGGCTCTCCCTACAATAACGACTTCTCCTATCTCGCTGCCCTGCCTGAGACTGTGGGTGATATATTTGTCATCGTGGCCGACGGTGATGGTGTCGGACCTGTATCCGACAAAGCTGATAACCAGCCTGTCGGTTTCCTTTACTCTTCTGATATTGAAATATCCGGCTGCGTTTGTTGAAGTTCCGGTTGTTGTTCCTGCCCATACAAGGTTGGCCCCGGCAAGTCCGGTTTCATCCTTGCCGTCTGCGTCTGTGATCTTGCCCTCCAGCCTGCCCTGGGCTGAGAGCAGCAAAGGTATCAGAAGAAAAATTATTGTTGTTATGTATTGTTTTGATCTCATCCTGTCCTGAATAAAATATGAATAAACACAAAGCACAAGATATCTTCATCATATGAAGATATAACAAGTGACAGGGATGAAAATCAGGAAATCAGCTGGCAGTTCAGAGTAACCAGATTCCGGCCTCCGTGTTTGTTATAGACCGGAAAGAAGTGCATTATATAGTTCTCCTGAAGAGGAGGCGTTATTCCTGCGGTGATGTGAATGAAAGCCTGGTCTGCTGTAAAATTCAGTTTTACCTGATTCGGAGTGGTGTAATTTGTAAGTTTAAGTTTTTCAACCTTCAGAACACAACTGGTTGCTTCAAAGGAGGTGGCTCTGTTCCCTGATGAGGATTCCTCCGGATTGTGACAACAATCGTCCTTATGGTTGGCCTGAGGTGTCAGAAAGGATGTCTCAACCTTATGTTCACCGCATCTCAGGCAGTCGTGTATAAGTATATTTATACCGGTATTTGCCGTGATAAAGAGCAAACCCCCCAATACCACGAGAACCGATGTTATGATCTTTCTTTTTCTCACAGGGAACAAAAATATTCAATTCCTTCGGATTAAATAACAACTGCAGCCGGAATTTGTTTACCCGTGAGACGTTTTAAGGATTTTTAATATTCCTCATTGCGCTTCGCTTCATTCGGTTTTTATTCCGGAAGTGCGTTTAAAGATGTAGTATGCAGGGATCCCGACAATCACCGTTAACGACGCTATGGATGATTCAACGGGTCTTTCCAGGAATGAGAGAAACAGGATCATCACGCCTGCAAGCAGGTAGATTATCTGAACAACAGGGAATCCCGGAAGACGTAGTGCATCAGGATTCGTTGCCCTTTGTTTGAATACCCCGATTACCGACAGAACCGGGAATATCCCGAGAGCAAATCCCATGTAGGTGAGAACCTGCTCAAATGTCCCGGAAAATACAAGCACCACTGCAATGACACACTGAAATACAATGGAGTTTGAGGGCACCTCGAACCTTTTGTGGATTTTTGCCGCCGACTTGAAGAAGAGACCATCTTTTGCCATTGAATAATAGACCCTGGGGCCTATTATTATGAAGGCGCTGAGAGATGAAAAAAGAGCAAAGGCGATGATCATTGAAAACAGAATATCGGCAGATTTCCCAAAAAGATTACCCATGGCAAGGCCGCCGACGGAAATGACACCCTTCATTTCTTCGGGATTGATACCATATACATAAAGGAAATTCAGCCCCAGGTAAAGCAGCATAACTATCCCTGTGCCATAGATAAGGGATCGAGGCAGGATCCTGCGCGGATTCTTGATTTCAGCCCCAAGATAGGTTGAGGCGTTCCACCCGCTGTATGCGAACATTATCCACAT
>CAYRQY010000056.1:0-12081 GCA_964426435.1 uncultured Rikenellaceae bacterium
AGCTGATCCGATAGTTTCCTTCCAGTTGCCCAGGTCAGCTCGGCTGAGTGTGCGATTTCGTTCCTCAGATCCGGATTACCCCCGGGGATCCAGTAAAGATCATTCAGTGACGGAAGCCTGGAGTTGCGTGAGAGGCCGGCCTGAAGGCGGTTTTCGTTTATGGTTCCAATGTCAAGAACAAGTCCCGCGTACAGATCAGGCAGCAGGAGCCTGCTATTCAGCATCGTTTCCCTTACAAGCAGTTCACACGACAATCTTCTTGCCGGGTATATCCGTGCTGAGGCCATAACCGTTAAAACATTCCTCAGTTTTCTTTCACCGAAGTTGTTTGAATTGACAATGTTTATCTCATTGCCTGCGGAAAGGAGCACGCTGACCTTATCTCCTGCATCAGTCTCAATTCTCGCGGATGCGGTATAGGTGTCTGTTCTGTTCCTGGAATCAACCGCCGTGCTTGAATTTGAATAGTTCAGAATATCATATAATGCTGCCAGTCCGGCTGTAAAAGTGGTCCCTCCTCTCTTCCTTTCGTAATTCAAAAGTGCTTTCAGCGTTTCGTCATTCTGTTTTTCATCATTCCTTGTTTTGTGAATGATAACAGGTGCCGGAAGTTCCCTGTATGCCGACTGGTACCAAATTCTGGCCGAGAGGGCCCCGTCGGATCCCCTTACAAACAATTCCTGCATAAAACCTTTCTGAACGGTTGCATTAAAAGTCCGCTTTTCCCTAACGGGTTCGATGCCTGCAGACTCGTTAACAAAAATGAAATCATTTTCTGCAGAGTGAAAGAATGCCCTGGTGACAGATTGCCTTTTGATGTTACCCGCCTTGATTTTTACAAGTCCGGCGATCTTTCCGAAGCTTCCTTTCTCAAGGCTGAAGGATGCATTGTTTCCCTTTTGCCAGTCGGGTTTTGTTTCAAGGGTGATAATACCTCCTATTCCGCCACTGTTGAGCCGGAGTGATGAGCCGCCGCAGTAGACATTGATATCGTCGACAAAGCCGGCAGGAACGAGAGAGAGGTCGGCCTGTCCCAGCATCGGATTTCCGATATTGACACCGTTCCAGTTGAGTTGTGTATGGCTTGCGGGTGTTCCCCTTAGTGATGCAGATGCAATTCCTCCGGGTCCGTAGCTTTTAATGAAGATACCGGTATTCCTTACAATCAGTTCTGCAACGGATCCGCCTGAGAAATGATCTGTCACGGCTGCACCAATATTAATTGTGCCTGCATTTGATTTTATTTCCGTTTTCTTACGCCGGATGGTGACCTCTTCGATCGACAGGGTATCCTGTCTCAGGGGAACCTGTGCCGTAAGAGGCAGGGAGACCAATAATGCCAGGTATAATGCTGCTGGTTTCAAAATTTATTTTTTTAACCGGCTGCCGGGAAAATAAGGTAAGGGAATCAATTCAGATTCTTTGCTTTTCTCCCCGAAAGCTGCGAACACACATCTCAATCTGGCAGGTCTTCTGACTTATCCCGGCTTTATGAAGCCTTCCCATCCGCCGGTTGGCGGACAGTGGCAGGTATTTCACAAAACCATCATCGTTCTAACGATCGGGCATCACAGCAGCGGGTACTGTTGCGGATTCTTACCGCATTCCCTCTTCGCCGCAGGAGTAAAACCCCTGCAGAACCAGAACGGAACAAATATATACAATTCTCTGAAATGAGGAATATTCAGATATCAACAGATATCAACAAAGAATGATCAGGGATCAGATTGTGCCGCAGGAGTTCCTTACTATCAGTTCAGGGGAGATATTAACCTGCCTCTTATATTTGCCTTTCCCCGCATTTTTCACTTCCGACCATGCTATGTTGGCCACTTTGACAGCCAGGGACGACATTGGTTTTCTGAGACATGTGACCGGAGTGTACATCAGGTCGAAGCCTATACCCTCCTCCATTGATATGAGCGCTATATCCTGCGGGATCCTGACTTTTTTCCTTCTGAGGTACGACATCACGGGATAGACCAGATGGGAATTCATTATAACAAGTATATCTGCCCTGTAAGGAGGCCTCATGAATTTTTCTATCTGTGAACAGTCCGGCTCATAAACCCCGGGGTAAGTCACAAGCTCAATTTCAACAGGCTTGTTGAAGGTACTTTTATGCCGCAATACATCCTTCAGCTCTCCGGTTGCATCAGAACCATATTTCGCGGACTTATTATCGGTTACAATAACAATATTCTTATAACCAAGCTTCTCAATATGGTCAGAAACAAGAACGGCGCCTGCAGAGGAGTCGGTACAGACTGTATTCAGCCGGAGTGTTCTGCAGGATTTCTCGAGCAGTACAAACGGGTAACTGCTACCCCTGAGGGACCTGATGGTAAGATCGTCTGCTGCTTCGCCCAGCAGAATAAGCCCGCTGTAAAATTTCCTGATTGCCGCTGTAAGCCGGTTGAAGCGGAGATCATCAGGATCTTTTGTGATAATCGCAAATCCTATCCCGATTGTGGCGAAAGCCTTTTCGAGATATGGTGTTATCTCATACACGAAAGGATCGTGCAGTGAAGGAACAACCATACCTATTATTCCCGGTTTCAGATCAACAGGTGATTCCTCTCCAGGGTGACTTACCAGATCGAAGTAACCCATCTGCCTCGCCATTGCAAGGACTTTCTCCTGAGTCTCTTTTTTGATACCGTGCTGGTCTGCCTTGTTGTTAAGAACAAGCGAGACCAAAGTTCCTGACACACCAAGCCTGGCTGCCAGATCTTTGTTTTTAACTTTTTTCCCCATTTCCCCTTAAAAAATATAATGATCTAAATTTAGTTAATTAATAACATCTAATAAATAAATTAAGAAAATTTAACAATACTTAACGATAAATTGTAAGAGAAAACCATCGGCAAGCTTGTCCAGCTCCATAGCGCTATTCTGCAACACTCATAATGACAATCGCTTACAGTTATATGCCAGAGGGCGGCATGCGAATCCGTCCGCCGCATATTGTCTTCTGCTTTTAGCAGTCAATTAACCGGCTATTTCCTGGAAGGTTTAATTCCCCTCTGTTTAGCTGCTTCTTCGAGCCGCTGCTGCCACTTAGATTTTTTTACAGGTTTTTTCCGGTTTTCCTCGAGCCTGGCAAGCACAGCCTTCTCGTCTATAAACTTTCCTGAGATATAGTTCTGGATATAGGTAAGGATATTTGCCAGGAAATAGTAATATGTAAGTCCTGCCGAGAAGTTATTTAGAATAAGCATGAACATTACCGGCATCATATACATCATCGCCTTCATACCCGGCTGATCCTGCCCCGGAGAGGAACTGGTCATCTTCATCGTAAGGATTGTGGATGCCGTCATCAGCAGGGTAAAGAGGCTGATATGGTCGCCATAGATCGGGATGCTGAACGGAAGGTCGAGGATTGAATCGTATGTTGAAAGGTCCTTTGCCCACAGGAATGACTCCTGTCTCAGCTCTATTGAGACGGGGAAGAAGCGGAACATTGCGAAGAGTATCGGCATCTGCAGCAGGGTCGGGAGACAGCCTCCCATGGGATTTATGCCTGCCCGCTTGTAGAGGTCCATTGTCGCCTGCTGCTTCTTGAGGGCATCCTCTTTCTTAGGAAACTTTTTGGCCAGCTCATCAACCTGGGGTTTCAGCACTTTCATCCTGGCCTGCGACTGGAAGGATTTGAATGTAAGCGGGAAGAGAATGACCTTTATAATAATGGTAAGGATAAGGATTATTATACCATAATTTCCGATATAGTTGTCGAGCCAGTTAAAAATCGGGATTATAATAAACCTGTTGATCCAACCTATAATGTTTCTTCCCAGGAACACCAGCTTCTCGAGCTCAAGACCCTCTTTCCGGAGCGTAGTAATATGATTTGGCCCGAAGTACATTTTCATGCTTATCGGGGCAGCGGCTGCAGGATTGAATGGCACTCCCACCTCTGAAGTGAAAAACCTCAGGTGTTTTTCTGATGCGGGTAATTTGGTTGAGGTAACCAGTCCGTTAAGAAAGAACTCGTTGGTTATCAGAACAGAAGAAAAGAATTGTCCCTGGAATGCCACCCAGCTGAGCTTCGTGGTAATGTCGGTCTGATCGGTGTCCTTGTTTGATCTCAGTCTCAGCTGTGCTACCTCATCCTGAAAATATTTGTATTTTATTGTGGAATAATTGTCCTCATTCTGCCTCCCCTTTTCCTGCTGGGGCAGGTAAATTTTCCAGTCGAGAGCAATGCTATTGATATTCTGAGCCACGATACCTTCCATTGATTTGAAAACAACGTCGAAATCGACCATGTATCTGTCGGGTTCGAGAGTATACCTGTATTCGATGTACCTGTTCTCATCGGCCATGAGGCGCAGCACCACTGTCCGGGGGCCCCTGTCGGCTACGTAGGTTTTTCTTTCCTCCGTTGGCGTGAAGTAAAGGTTATTAGTCTGGATAGCCCTGTTATCGGCAGTAAAGAAGTTAAATCCAAAAGCTGTGGAATCGCCGGAGAAAAGTATAAGCGGTCTTGAATCGAATGTAGAATACTGTTTAAGCCGGGCGGAGTAGACTCTTCCTCCCTTAGGTGATATTTTCAGTTCCACCAGGTTGTTTTCGAGTGTAATATAGGTGTCGTCGCCTGTTATTGCAGAAGAGAATACCCCGTAGGAATCGGGAGTTACCTGAGCCGGAGCCGGAGCAGGAGCGCTGTCTGTCTGTGTCGGGGCAGTCGTATCATCCCGGGTTGTTCCGTTCTTCTCACCGGCCTGAACAAATCCGAGGGCCTGGTTGATCTCTGTAATACGGGCTATTGCAGAGGGGTTATTGGGTTTGAAACGAAGGGCATTGATATATTCAGCTCTTGCATTTTCCATCTCACCTCTTGCATACAGGGAGTCCGCAGCTTGAATTATCCTATCAAACGATTTTGTATGGCGGCTGTTGTTAAATATGCTGAAGCCTATAAAAATTGCGAATATCAGAATAATGCCGGTTATTGTATTTCTGTCCATATTATTTATCGATACATGCTTTAATGAAATTTACAAATAGTGGGTGAGGCTTTACTACCGTGCTGCTATATTCGGGATGGAACTGCACGCCAATAAACCATTTGTGGTCAGGTATCTCAATTATCTCCACCAGGTTCGATTCGGGATTGAAACCTACAGGTATCATTCCCCTGCTTCTGAAATCTTCAAGAAACCTGTTATTAAACTCATATCTGTGCCTGTGTCTTTCTGTAACCTCTGTTTTGCCGTAAGTCCTGTAGATGCCCGAATCCTTGCTTATCAGGCACCGGTAACCTCCAAGCCTCATTGTGCCGCCCTTATCGGTAACGCTCTTTTGTTCTTCCATCAGGTCAATAACAGGATAGGGAGTTTTGTGGTTCATTTCGGTTGAGTTTGCTCCCTCAAATTTCAGAACATTACGGGCGAATTCGATAACGGCGCACTGCATTCCAAGGCAGATTCCCAGGAATGGCACATTATTCACCCGTGCATACTGAGCTGCAAGGATCTTCCCCTCTATGCCCCTTGACCCGAACCCCGGTGCAACCAGTATACCATCAAGGCCACTGAGGTGATCAGAGATATTATTGTCATTAAGGTCCTCAGACTGGATATACTTTATCTGGACATGGCATTCGTTGGTAGCGCCGCTGTGGATAAACGATTCGGCAATTGACTTGTAGGCATCTGCAAGCTCCACATATTTGCCAACGAGCCCGACTGTGATATGGTGCTTCGGGTTTTTCAGCTTGCTGAGGAACTCCTTCCAGTCAGTGAGTTTCGGAGCATTACCCCTGGGCAGACCGAGTTTTTTCAGTACAGTCTCATCGAGCTTTTCATCGAGCATTTTCAGGGGCACCTCATAGATGGTGGATACATCAACTGACTGTACAACTGCCTCTTCCTCGACGTTGCAAAAAAGAGCGACTTTCCTTTTAATGTCCTGCGTGAGGTTTCTCTCAGTCCTGAGCACCAGTACATCCGGCTGGATCCCCGTCTCGAGAAGAACCTTTACGGAGTGCTGGGTCGGTTTGGTCTTAAGCTCTCCCGAAGCTGAGAGGTAGGGAACGAGAGTCAGATGGATCACAATACAGTT
This sequence comes from uncultured Rikenellaceae bacterium, assembly GCA_964426435.1. Taxonomy (GTDB): domain Bacteria; phylum Bacteroidota; class Bacteroidia; order Bacteroidales; family VadinHA17; genus LD21. Next base: position 6,070 of record CAYRQY010000056.1, read on the forward strand.
CTGCGGGCCCATTTCCCATTTAATCTGCCTTACCGATTCGATATATGGCAGTGACTCGATGTCTCCCACCGTCCCTCCTATCTCGGTTATCACTATATCATATTTCCTGCCTGATCCAACAAGTTTTATTCTCCTCTTGATCTCGTCGGTGATATGCGGGATCACCTGAACAGTCTTGCCAAGGTAGTCACCCCTCCTCTCCTTGTTTATAACCGACTGGTAGATCCTTCCGGTTGTAACGTTATTGGCCTGGCTGGTTGGTGTATTAAGGAATCTCTCGTAATGACCCAGGTCGAGATCGGTCTCTGCTCCGTCGAGTGTGACGTAGCACTCACCGTGTTCGTAGGGATTAAGCGTTCCAGGGTCCACATTAATATAGGGATCCAGTTTCTGTATGGTTACCGAGTATCCTCTCGACTGGAGCAGTTTGGCCAGTGATGAAGAGATAATTCCCTTTCCAAGGGAAGAGGTCACACCTCCGGTCACAAATACATACTTAACGTCTGCCAATTCAGGATAATATAATTTGTTAGACTTACGACTTACTTAAAATCAATCGTCGAGGCCCGACTGATCTATCATTTTCACTTTCTCCTCAAGGGTTTTGATCATGCGCTTTGCGCTCTCTATCTTTTCCTCCACTTCCTTTATCATGGTATCCGCGTTGGGTGATCGGGCAAAGAAGCCGATATTGTTCTCCCAAAGGACAATATCATTTTCAAGCTGCTTTATTTTGGTAAAGAACTTCTCTCTTTCGTTACGCACCTTCCGCGATGCCTTCGGGCTAGACTTAAGGCTATCGAGTTTGGTTCTGTACTTGAGGATGCTTTTATCTTCATCACCTATCTTCAACCTGTCGAACTGTTTATTGAGTGCGTTCCGGTACCTGTTGGTTATCTCGTCTTTCATGTTGAATGGCACAAAACCAATTTCCGTCCATTTCCTCTGAATCTCCTTAAGTTTATCGAATGCGGTCTGCACATTTGCGCCAGCTTCAAAATTCTCCAGCTGGTCTATCAGTGACAGTTTTGCCTTAAGGTTATCTTCATAGGAAGTATCGAGGCTTGAAAAGTACTGCGTTTTTCTGTTGAAGAAGTGATCGCAGGCTTTCCGGAATCGCTTCCATATTTTTTCTGAATACTTTCTCGGCACAGGTCCTATTTCCTTCCATTCCCTCTGCAGCCTGATGAGCGCTTCGGATGTTGCTTTCCAGTCGGTACTCTCCCTGAGTGCTTCTGCCTGCATGCACAGATCTGTTTTTAGCTGCAGGTTGTTCTGTTGTGTCTCCTTGCTGTCGGCATAAAAGCTTCTCTTCTTCTCAAAGAAGGCATCGCATGCCTCACGAAATCGCTGGTAGATCCTGTTGTTCTGTTTTTTCGGAGCAAATCCTATTGTCCGCCATATTTTCTGAAGGGCGACAACCTTCTCAGCTTTTTCGTCAAATTCCTTAAAGTTTTTTATTTCCAGAAGGTTAATTGCCTCCACCTCCTCGCAGAGAGCAATCTTTGCTTCATAGTTCTTCCGCTGGTCATCCTTCTGCTTTTCAAAATACTCATGGTGTCTTTTATTGACCTGTGTAGTGGCTTCCCTGAACCTTTCCCATATCTCATTCTTTGATTCAGGCGGCACCGGACCTATCTCACGCCACTGGTCGTGAAACTCCTGCAGCACATTGAAGGCATTAACCGGGTTTGGTTCGAGAAGAAGCTCCTCAGCCTTTTCACAGAGCAGGATTTTTGCCTCGAGGTTTCTCTTAAGATCGAGATCTCTTAATTCCTTGTTTATTTTTATATAATCGTAGAAGATCTCGACATTGTGGTGATAGTTTTCCCACAGGTCCTTAAGCGACGCCTGGGGCACAACCCCTGTTGAATGCCACTCGTTCTGAAGCCCGCGAAACTCCTGAAATGTCTTATTGATTGATTCTTCGCGGTTTACAAGATCCTTGATCTTGTCGATAATATCGTATTTCTTTCGGAGATTTTCATACTTTTCAGCTTCCTGAACCTTGCTGTAATCTTTCTTCTTCTCCCGGTAACGCTCCAGCAGGCCTCTTACCCTGTAGTCGAGGGGATCCACCCACACTTTGTAATCTTCAATTGCGCCACCCGACGAGAGAAATTCATTTTTTTTCTCCTCTGCCTCCTGGCGCAATTTACGGTAGAAGAAAGTTTTAATCCTTTCAACATCATCCCGGATCTCTCCGGCAGGTCTGTTGTCAATAATGAGTGCAAGGGTATCAGCCAGTTCCTGCTTTGAGAATCCTGAATAGTCTACGGGCGGCAGTTCTGTTATTTCAGCAGTTGCATCAGAAGCCTTGCCTGCTTCATCAGGGAGCTCATCAGGGAGCTCTTTTTTCCCGGCTTTTCCAGCCTCTTTTGTCTCCTGCGTACCCGGGTCGGTTTCACCCGCTCCGTTCTGTTCATCATGAACATGTGCATCCGGATTCTTATCAGTCATATCCAATCCTTTAAGGTTCAGCCATCAACGGTCAAATGCCCTGAGGCATACCGTAGAATTTTTCAGAGTACGAAAATATTGAAATATTTATTAAAACTCAAAGATTTACACAAAATAAACAGAAAACCAACCCGATACCTTGTTATTGATTTTTCAGCAGTACCGCCAGTTATAATATAAGAGTTTTATCTTTGTTGTCAGTTTGCAATTGCTAAATGGAAAAACTGTTTCATTCCAGATGAAGACCACTGAAATTATATTGATTTTCTCGGTTGTACTTATTGTAGCTGTAAGGCTTTACAAGAAATACTCCGAAAAGAACAAGCCTGACGCGAGGAGATTGCCGGAAAAAGATGATCTGAAGATATCGGAAAAGGATGATGAGTATGAGCCTTATGCCGGCAGGCGAAGGTAAGGGTATCAGATTTTGTTCCGGGATGATATATACCGGAACGGATTGACTATCTTTTGAAAAATGGTCATGCTTGTTGTTACTATTTCAGCAGTGCCCTGCATATTCTGGGTAAAGTTCAGCCTGTTGCCATAGAGAGTAACCAGACCATCATTGAGCTCTACTTCAATTATATATGCATCGCCGGAGGGAACCAGCGATTTTGATCTTATCCTGCCTCTGACCATTCCGAATTCCAGATATGGATATCCGCTAAGTTTTATATTGACTGTCTGGCCGGGTTCAACCTTGCCTGAGCGGTGCATTTTAAGATATATTCTTCCGACCAGATCGCCGGCATTAAGCGGCACAATGCTCATTACCGACTCGTCTTTTGTAACAGCCTGGTTCTCGCTCCAGAATCTCGTAAATGTTACCGTACCGCCTATCGGGGAAACAAGAGTATAGGTATTCTCCCAAAGTCTTAGCTGTGCTTTAAGGTTAAGAAGCGACTCGTTCATGACTGACCAGAGTTTCTCCCTCTCTTCCCTCCTTCTGATAGTGTAATCCTGCAGAATTTGTTTCCTTTCGGCGAGCTCGATAGTTTTTGCCGACCGGTCAAGCCTTGCCTGCTGAAGCTCAATATTTATCCTGACAAGTGACTGAAGCGATTTTTCGAGTTCACTTTCTGAAAGCACCCCACCTGCAAACAAGGTAGAATCCCTCATATATTTCTTTCTCTCAAGCAGGCTGTTCTGTGCATAAAGCCGCTCCTTCACCCTTACGCTGGCGATATAATCTTCTATGCCTTTGATCTCCTCGTTCAATGCTTCCATCTTGCTTCCGTACAGGTCGTTGGCGAGATAAATATTGTAATCTGAAACGCTTTTCATGAACGACGCCCAGTATCCCTGCATCTCGCCCAGTTCTGAAAGCACAGGCATCCCGGTGTTTGGCAGAAATCCCGGTTCAGCCAGTGTGTCAATTGTTTCCCTCAGTATTTCAATCTCACTCACTGATGCGATTGTTTCCATCACCGCGAGGCGCTGACCAGGCTTAACCTCTTCCCTGTCGGCGACATGCAAGGTATTTATTCGGCCTGTTACTTTGCTGACAATAGGTACAGGCGGAGTCTCGGTGGTTATTTCGACCGGTGCGGGTATTGTATCAGGGTATCTGATTACCCACGAAAGCAATAATAGCAACAGAAAAACTCCGGCAAGGATCAATGTACCCCATCTTGTGAGCCTGCCGGGAGGTTTTCCCATAATTTCCCTCACCGGTTCCGAATATAATATCTCATGTCTGGTATCGTCCATACGTGTCGGCTAATTACCAAGTTCAAGCTGGTTTCTGATAAGGTTGAAATAGGCACCTTTTCTTCCTATCAGTTCATCGTGGGTACCTTTCTCGGCTATCCGTCCCTTATCGAGCACGACAATCTCATCGGCGTTCCTGACCGTGCTTAGCCTGTGCGCAACTATTATTACTGTTTTTCCCTTAAGGTATCCGGCAAGATTCTCAACAATGGCCTTCTCATTATTTGCATCGAGTGAATTGGTTGCCTCATCAAAAATTATTATCTCCGGATCTTTGTATATAACCCGGGCTATCAGCAGGCGCTGTTTCTGTCCTTCGCTCAGCCCGTGTCCATTGGCGCCTATCTTTGTGTTGTATCCCAGGGGCAATGATTCGATGAATTCTTTTATGTTGGCTATTTCAGAGGCCTTGATCATTCGCTCTTCATCGATGGACTCTGCTCCGGGAGCAATGTTCCGGGCGATACTTTCGGGAAAAATAAAACCATCCTGCATAACTGCGCCCGATATTGTCCTCCAGAATCTTATACTGTAGGCAGACAGAGGAGTATCTCCCACGAGGATTTCTCCCGCGACAGGAGTGTAAAAACCCAGAAGCATCTTCAGAAGGGTTGTCTTACCGCTTCCGCTTACCCCTGCGATTGCTGTTATCCGGTTTTCGGGTATTACAAGGTCAATATCCTTCAGGGCATAAGGGGAACGCGGACCTTCATACTGGTATGACAGGTTTCGTATCCTGATATCCTTCTTCTCAGGCAGTTTATTGATTTTGAGTTCAGCATTGCTCTCCTCATCCTCCATTGCATGGACCTCCGACAGCCTGTCGAGGCTCATTTTCGCATCCTGGGTAGTTCTGAAGAAACCGATTATCTGGTTTACAGGTACATTAAGCTGACCGATGATAAACTGCACTGCCAGCATCATACCGAGTGTCATCTCTCCTTTAAGCACAGCAGTTGCAGCAATTATGGTTATCAGGATGTTTGTTGCTTCATTTATCAGTGTTGCCCCTGCCGACTGATACTGTATAAGTCCCAGTCCCTTTAGTTTCAGTCTGAACAATGAGGCCTGAATATGTTCCCAGTCCCACCTCATGTTCATCTCACTCTGGTTAAGCTTGATCTCCTGCATCCCGTTTATCATGTTAATAAGCTTTGTATGGGACGAGGACATTTCCCTGAACCTCTGATGATCGAGGCGGGCCCTTGGTTTTACAAAGAGTGATATCCATACTATATAGAGGGCTGTGCCGGCAATATACAGAGCGAGTATCTTCAGGCTGAAAATGGCAAGGACTATCCCGAAAATAACCAGGTTGAAAAATGAAAACAGAATACCAAGGCTGGCAGATGTGAGAAACTCTTCAATCCTGTTGTTGTCATCTATTCTCTGAAGAATATCTCCAGTAAGCCTGGAGTCAAAGAATGATATGGGCAACGACATCATTTTCTGAAGGAAGCCCGATATCAGTGCGACATTGACCCTTGCACCGATATGAAGGAGCAGCCATCCCCTGATGAATTCGACCGACATTCTTCCTGTAACAAGTGCCAGTTGTGCAAAAAGGACAAGATAAATAAAGCCCAGATCGTTGTTATTGAGGCCTATATCGATGACTGCACGTGTAAGGAACGGTATTATCAGCTGAATAAAGCTGCCCAGCAGGAGTCCGAGAATGAGGTGAGCAAGATATCTCCGGTACAACCTGAAGTGCTTTATCAGAAACCTGAACCCGCCTGCTTTATCACTTTCATCCTCAGTATCGTACAGTCGCGGAGTAGGTTCTATTACGAGCACGAGTCCTGCCGGCTCACCTTCCTGGACTGATGATGACCAGTTACG
>CAYRQY010000057.1:0-12040 GCA_964426435.1 uncultured Rikenellaceae bacterium
CCGCTCGAAGCTCCCGCTCCCGCAAGACCAACAAGGTGCTCCGATCCGATATTGGAAGCAAATATCGAAGCGCCAATTGCGAGCCAGGTTGCATCACGGCCTGCAAGAAAATAATCCGTTGTGGTGTCCTCCCTTTTTTTGAGTACCCACAGAATTATCCCAACAAGACCAAGACAGAAAACTGCCAGTACAATCCAGTCTAATGTTTCCATAATAAATGTTTAATAATTGTTTGATTATGAATAACTGCACAAGTCAGAATCAGGCGGCGGAATATAGCCGGTAACAGATGCATTTCAGTTTCAGGGTTACATAGGTCTCATCAAATTTAAGAAGAAATATTATTAAATGTAAACAATACACTTAAATTTTTTTGTATTTTTTTCTGAAGGTAGATAACGGGGTAAGGATTCAGAGATATAGAGGTGTAAAGGCGCAGTGGCGTAATGGCGCAGTGGCGCAGTGGCGCAGTGGCGCAGCGGCGTAATGGCGTAATGGCGCAGCGGTAAAGCAACTCTGAAACTTTGGAACTTTGGAACTTTGGAACTCTGAAACTCTGAAACTCTGAAACTCTGAAACTTTGGAACGGAATTCTGGAACTTTGGAACTCTGGAACTTTGGAACTCTGGAACTGTTTATCAACTCCAATCCCTGAGCGCCGCCTGTATAAATTCAATTATCCTCTGGTTATCATCCTTGCCGCTTCCGGAGACACTAAAGGGTTCGCCGAAACGGAAATGAATCTCTTTCCCGTGGTTCAGGGGACCGATCTCTCTTATCAGCCGGCCATTACCCCAGAAGTCGGTTTTAAGGGCAAAAGGGACAATCTTCACCCCGGCTTTTTTTGCCAGTTTTACTCCCAGCGAATTAAAATCTTCGGGTTTGAAATCGAGGCTTCTTGTGCTTTGCGGAAATATGATAATTGAAATCCCTTCGGACAGACGATCCAACCCTCCGTTCATCACTGCCTCCAGGTCTTTGCGCGGATCGGTCCGTCCAACCACTATGGGATTTCTCGACCTCATTACATCACCAAACAAAGGGTGACTCACAAGACTCTCCTTAACAACAAAGGTCACCTTCCTGTGCGGGGAAATGAGACAGGGAAGAACCATTGTTTCAAGCGTACTCATGTGATTACCGATGAAAAGGACAGGCTCAGGAGACTTTGCAATGTTATCCATGCCTGTAATATTGAATTTCCCCCCTGTACGTTCGATGAATTTCAGGATATAGTAGGATGAATCGGCCCATTCCTTGTCACCGTATATCTTTCTTATTGCCTGTCTGCGGGTTTTTAGCACAATATAGGCGTACTTTGCGGCAAAATAGAGTCTGCTGTCAACAAGTATTTTATCGATTAAACCCGGGTTGTCTATTCCCGGAGTTATATAATGATCACTTTCGAAATAACCCTTTTGCATCTTATTTTCCGTTTGCACTTCCATTTGTCATTCCTGATCCCGGTTTATTAGTGTCATCGATCCGCTGTATTTTTCCATTATATCCCTGTTAAGATCGAGCGGAGGTGTTGCTGTTTCAGGTAAAAAAGATTTATATGGATGTTCCTTTGAATAATCTTCAAATTCTGTCTTTATTGCATTCAGCAATTTTGGTTCTGTCAGGAGGTCAACTGCCGTCGCCGCCATAACCTTTGCACCTGCAATAAGACCCTTCCATGCCGCACTGCCATAATTTGAGGCTACCGACGACCAGTGATGGCCGATCGATCCGGGGACCCCGCCAGGGAAGTTGAGAGTTGCTGTAGGTACTACAAGGCTTACATCCCCGACGTCGGTTGATCCACCTCCCACCTGTACATCTGTTGGAGGGCGCCATGGTCCTATTTCCGTAGGGTATCCGGTTTCTTTTGCTCCCAATGACTTCTGGAGGTATTTTGCGAAAATATTCTCTGCTTCAGTCCATTCCGGCAGTCCGACAAGTTCAATATTTCTTCGAATTGCCTCCGCAAGTCCCCTGTTTGAATGTTTCTGATGAACGCCTGATAAGATCCTTATGGTATCGAGTGTGCATCCTGATGCAAGAGCTGCACCTTTTGCGCAATCAACCACCCGGTTGTACATCTCTTCAAGTCTTTCGTCAGTATTTCTGATGTAGTACCATACGGTTGCTTTGTCCGGTACCACATTGGGGGCTTCCCCACCCTCTGTAATAACATAATGCAGCCTGTTGGTATAAAAAAGATGCTCACGGAGATAATTGGCAGCTATATTCATTAATTCGACAGCGTCGAGGGCGCTCCTGCCGCTCCATGGAGATCCGGCTGCGTGTGCTGTCTTACCTCTGAATGTAAAGAGTGCTGAGATTACGGCATTACCGCTGACACCGTAACTTGTCGAAAAGTTGGATGAGGCATGATTATCAATCACAACATCAACACCTTCAAATAATCCATCCCTTACCATATAAGGACGGCTTATCAGGGTCTCTTCCGCAGGTGAACCAAAGAATTTAATAGTCCCCATTATTTTATTCATTTCCATGCTTTTCCTCACCGCTATTGCTGCAGCAGCGGCAGCTGTACCCATCATATTGTGACCGCATCCGTGTCCGGGAGCACCAGGCACAACAGGGTCCTGCGACGGAACAAGAGCCTTCTGTGAAAGCATGGGTAAGGCATCAAATTCGCCCAGAATTCCTATTACCGGGCTCCCTTCTCCCCATGTTGCAACAAAGCAGGTTGGCATGCCTGCCACTCCCCTGTCGATCTTAAATCCCTCTTTTTCAAGTGTTTTTATCAACAATCCTGACGATTTGAACTCCTGCATACCCAGCTCCGCATAATGCCAGATGGAGTCTGAAATAACACCATATTTCCTTACCGTCGCGGGATTATCGAGATATTCGAGGAGACTTCTTTTCTCCTTATATAGATCTGCTGCACCCAGATTGTTATCTTTTTTGCTGCTCTGCCCTTCAGCAATAAAACATTTCGCCAGCAGGATCAGGATGGCAACCAGAAGATTTCGTAAAAGTTTCATTCTCAAAATGAATCAGGAATTATTACCCGGCAAGTTAAAAACTGCTTACAAATCTAACATATAAATTGTAAATTTATCCGCGAACTTTGATTTCAAATGCAATCTGATTTAATCTGCCAATGAAGCTGCCACTGCTTGATGCGATCATCTTTTTTATCCTGATCACCGGCGTAATTCTGTTTGGTGCCAGCTTCTTCTTCAGGAACAGGACCTCCGATCAGTTTACAACCGGAGGCAGGGCAATCCCTTCATGGGCAGTCGGGATGTCAATATTTGCAACCTTTGTAAGCAGCATCAGCTTCCTTGCACTTCCGGGCAAAGCCTATATGAGCAACTGGAACGCATTTGTTTTCAGCCTTTCCATCCCCCTGGCAGCATATGCGGCGGTTAAGTTCTTCATTCCTCTTTACAGGGGAATAGGCAATGTATCAGCCTATTACTACCTCGAACTAAGGTTTGGCAGGTGGGCAAGAACGTACGCATCACTCTGTTATATTCTTACCCAGCTTATGAGAACCGGTGCAATTCTGTTGCTCCTGGCCCTTCCCCTGAATGCCCTGTTCGGATGGAATATCAGGATTATAGTAATATTCACGGGGCTGGGCGTCATGTTCTATTCAATGCTTGGAGGGATTAAGGCAGTGATATGGACAGATACAATACTTGCATTGGTCCTGATTGCCGGAGCACTGCTGAGTGCAGCTCTTCTGACCTTTTCGATGCCCGAGGGTCCCCGGCAGCTTTTCCAGATAGCAACTGCGGGCAATAAGTTCAGCCTGGGAAGTTTTGGCCCATCCCTGGGAGAATCGACCTTCTGGGTTGTACTGATTTATGGATTATTCATCAATCTTCAGAACTACGGTATTGACCAGAATTTCGTTCAGCGGTATATGACGACCGGGTCGGACAAGGGTGCAAAATTCTCGGCACTGTTAGGTTCCCTGCTGTATATACCGGTGTCTCTCGTCTTCTTCTACATCGGCACAGCCCTCTTCTCCTATTACCAGGCACAGCCCGGTCTTCTGCCTGAATACCTGAAAGCGGCCGGAGAAGGTGACAAGGTTTTTCCATATTTCATCGTAACCGGAACACCCGCAGGGATTACCGGATTACTTATTGCTGCAATATTCGCAGCTGGCATGAGCACCGTCTCAACCAGCCTTAACAGCTCCGCCACAATCATTCTCAACGATTATTACAACCGTTATTTTAACAAAAGCGCTGATGATAAAACCTCGATGAAAGTACTATATATCTCATCCTTCTGCATTGGTGCAGCGGGCATCGGGATTGCCCTTACTCTCGTAGGTGTGGAGAGCATTCTGGATGCCTGGTGGGCCCTTGCTTCCATCTTCAGTGGCGGCATGCTTGGTCTTTTTCTTCTGGGTTACATCTCCAGGAAAGCAAGAAAGGCCGATGCCGCTGCAGGGGTTATACTGGGAGTCCTTGTTATTATATGGATGAGTCTTTCTCCCATATTTTTCACCGGAGACAAACTGTCAACAATCAGAAGTCCTTTTCACAGCAACCTGACCATAGTAATAGGAACGATGGTGATTTTCTTTACAGGGTTTATCCTGGCACGACTGGCACAAAGGTCAGGAGCCTCTTATTCTGAAAAAACAAACAATAACTGATATGAAGAAGAGATTATTGATTTTAGCATTTGGCATTATGATTTTTTATCAATCTGCGCATTCTCAATACACGGGAGAACAATGCATTGTATCCTCCGGATTTATCTACCAGCCCGGCGAGGTGGTGTTTCCAAGCTGTCATGCTTCAACCATCATTCAAACCAGGAAAGGTTTTCTTGCGGCCTGGTTCGGGGGAACAGCCGAAAGGAATCCCGATGTGGGTATCTGGATAAGCCATTACAGCAAGGGCAAATGGTCCTCACCGGTTGAGGTTGCTGACGGTGTCCAGCACAGGGACAAGCGCTATCCCACCTGGAACCCTGTTCTGTATAACACAGGAAAGGAGATACTTCTGTTCTTCAAAACCGGTCCCAGCCCATCCACGTGGTGGGGGGAACTGATGACCTCCTCCGACAACGGAAAATCATGGTCGAGACCTTTCCGTCTGCCGGAAGATATTCTTGGTCCGGTCAGAAACAAGCCCGTCCTTCTCGGCAACGGCGAACTGCTGTGTCCTTCCAGTACCGAGCACGACGGGTGGCGGCTTCATATGGAATTCACATCCGATAACGGCCGCACCTGGGAAAGAACAGCTCCACTCAATGAAAAGACAACCGGGGCTATTCAGCCTGCAATCCTTTTCCACCCGGGAGGCATTCTTCAGCAAGTATGCCGCAGCACCGTGAAAACGATCCTCACTTCGTGGTCCGAAGATAATGGCCGCACCTGGAGCGAGCTCGTTTCATCGGGACTGCCTAATCCCAATTCGGGGATTGACGCAGTTACCCTCAGGGATGGCCGCCACGTGATGGTATACAACCATCTGGCATCCGGCCGCAATATGCTTAACGTGGCAATATCCCACGACGGGGTAAGCTGGAAAGCGTGCTGTATCCTTGAAAACGACAGGGAGAAAGCCGAGTATTCCTATCCGGCAGTAATACAGTCATCCGACGGGATGATCCACATAACATATACATGGCAGCGCAAGCTTATCAAGCACGTGGTAATCGATCCGGCAAAAATTGTGACGAGAGAGTTTAGTAACGGAAATTGGCCCGATTAGCAGGTTTCACCACCGGAACTTAAGCTCCCAGAAGCGGCAGGATAAGCAAGGCAAACGACAGGCCTACAAGAATAATCACCGTGCTCCATCCGATGAAATTCTGATAAGGCTTATTCACGTAAGTCCCCATGATCTTCTTATTGTTAATGAGAAGCATCATACTGACAAGAACAACCGGAAGGAGGATGCCGTTAAGCACCTGCGTCCATATCGAAATGGCGATCAGCGGAGCGTTGGGTATAAGGATTATCAGAACCGAAAGAATAAGGATGCCGGTATAAAGCACATAGAATTCCTTTGCTTCATCCCATTTCTTGTCAATACCCGCCTCAAAGCCGAATGCTTCGCAGATATAAAATGAAGTTGCCAGGGGAAGGATGGTTGCTGAAAAGACCGAAGCAATAAAAAGCCCGAAAGCAAACACATGCGATGCGAATTTGCCCGCCAGCGGTTTAAGAGCCATGGCGGCATCTTTCGCCTCGTTAATAACTACACCGTTGGGGTGAAGCGTTGCACCGCAGGCCACCATGATAAAAAATGCAACAACAACCGTGGCTACACAACCAACAACAATATCAACCACAGTATACCTGTAATTCTTCATCTTGAGGCCCTTCTCAATAACCGATGCCTGCATGTAGAATTGCATCCAGGGAGCTATCGTTGTACCTACCAGGGCAATAACCATTGCAAGGCTCGCTGTGCTCATTGCCATCCTGGGCCGTATTATTGCGGTTCCTATCTCACCCCATTCAGGCTTACTCATCAGGGCCGATACGACATACGTAAGAAGGGAAGCACTGAAGATAAGAAATATACGCTCAGCAATCTTATAGGTACCTTTAACCACCAGTATCCAGACCAGGAAGCCGACAATGGGAACTGAGATGTATTTGGTCACTCCGAATATTTCCATACTGCCTGCGACACCTGCAAACTCAGTTGTAGTATTTCCGATGTTTGATATCAGTAATCCTATGAATATGAAAAGAGTGATCTTCACTCCTGCATTTTCGCGTATCAGGTCCGACAGCCCCTTGCCTGTAACTATACCCATCCTGGCATTCATCTCCTGCACTATAAGAAGCACAACGAATGAGGGGATAAGTGTCCAGATAAGTCCGTAACCATAAAGAGCTCCTGCAACAGAGTAGGTTGTTATACCGCCGGCGTCGTTATCGACACTGCCGGTTATTATGCCGGGACCAAGAATTGCCAGGAAGAGGGCGATCCTCTTGAAATAGTGTCTTCTTTTTATCCTGAACCTGGTCATGCCCGGAGGTTTTATCTCTTTCTACCCCTTCTTTTATGTATCAGATCCTCAACCACATCATCCACTATCACCATGCCCTGGAGAAGGTTCTCCCTGTCGACCACGGGAACGGCGAGAAGGCTGTATTTTGATATAACCAGGCCGGCATCATCCTGCTTCTGGTCATCGAAGAGCAAGATAGGCTCCGGATTCATTATCTGTTTCACCCTGTTACCGGGTGAGGCCAGGATCAGGTCGCGAAGGCTGAAGGTGCCGACAAGCTCATTATCCTCTTCAATAACACAGAGTTTATAAAGCTCATAAGGTTCTGGCTTCTTATCCTGAATCTCCCTGATAATGTCAGCTACCAGCATATCTGGTTTAAAGGCAAGGTAATCGGTCGTCATTATGCTGCCGACGGTATCGTCAGAATACTCGAGAAGCTCTCTTACTTCCTGCGACGATTCATCGTCCATCTCGTTAAGAAGTATCTCAGCCTTTTCATCCTCAAGTTCATCAAGTATATCTGCAACTTCGTCGGCCGGCATCTTTTCAAGCACATCGGCAGCCTTCGCAACAGGAAGATTCTCAACTATATGTACCTGGGCATGTGTTTCCAGTTCTTCAAGGACATCTGCGGCCTGCTCCTCATCCAATACAGAAAAGAGCGACATACTCGATTTCTTGCCAAGGTCTTCTAGGATATCGGCAAGGTCGGAAGGGTGAAGGGTCTTCAACCTGGAATAACTCTTCGAGAGTTTGATGTTCAGGTTGGAATAATCAATTGTCTGAACGTCATCCCACAGTATGTACTTTGAAGGAATATTGATCCTGAAAAGGGAAAGCACTCTTTTCAAAGGCTGCGAGATCCCCAGGCGACGCAGAAGACCTTCAGTGCCGATATCAACGGCTATCGCGAATGTCCCCATCGGTACGGTGACAAGCCTCACATCGTTGACTCTTACAAGTTTACGGCCATTAAGATCAACTATTTGCTTATCAAGCACATTCTCCACAAGAAAAAGTCCATGTGAGATTTCATCGTCAGGAAGGTCAACCAGACCGGAACAGGTCACATTTAACTTCTCCCTGGCTTTTGTAACCCTGAAGGTGCGCGACGAATAGTTTTTTACCTGCCTGCCCACCTTCAGCTTCACACCCGTCACCAGCTGTCTCGAAACATCATCTCCCTCGACAGGTATAGACCTGGTAAGCACGTCCCTGATCACTCCGACAGCGTCACCGTCAGGGCCAAAGACTTCCTTTCCGACTAATCCGCTTAAGTAAAATGTTGTGAATGAAGTCATAGTCACCTCCTCTTATTTACCGGTACAGAAGGAGGCAACCGAAAACAGAATGCCCCTTCCGTATCAGAGTTTTATACTGTATCCCGCAGGGCCATCGTCCATCTGTTCTGTTAAAATTGATTTCGCCGCAAAAATATATCGGAGGAAGTTACTTTCCAAAAAAAACAGAGAATTTTATTCCGGGTTGGTGGAATAGCCAGGAGGGGTGCCTGGAGTGCCTGGAGTGCATGGAGTGCCTGGAGTGCATGGAGTGCCTGGAGTTGGAAGTTGGAAGTCAAATTAACTTTAGGCACTTCACACTTTAGGCACTTCACACTTTAGGCACTTCACACTACAAAGGGAATCAACGCTTTCCTTTCCGGCGGGTAATCAGGAAACTTCTCCTTATACCATTTATGCGAGCTTATGGCCCTGGGAAAAAGATTGGCAAATGTAAACACTGCAAAAGCCAGTCCGGGCAGAGACCAGGTCATCACAGCCCAGCCTGTCCATTCAATTATTTCGCCTAAATAATGAGGTGACGATACATATTTGAAAAGCCCTCCCCGAGGTATGATATACTCCTGCGGATTGTCGCTACGCAACCTTCGCAGCTTCTCATCAGCCCGTTTGTTTATTACGAATCCTGTTATGAATAGAATGATCCCGGCATTGAATTGCCATGTCATCATCCACGAAAATGTATAATAGAAGTGGAAAATTCCGTATCCGTTGGCAAATCCGTTGAGACAATTGAAAAGGAATGCCAATGCTACAAGCAATAATGGATAAGGCTTCATCCGACCCGACTGACTGAAGGGGTAGATTAATACTCTGTGAATATAATGGGCCGACCAGAGTATAAGAAAAACAGTATTTATCATGCTGTATCTACCCGACAGAAGATATAGAAGGATCATCAGGAAAAGGGCAGGAAATTCCATAATCATCCAGGCCCACCTGGTTTTAATGCAGGGACCCCACCCCTTCCTTAGAAACTTGCCGTAAGGAGCCGTCACAAAGAATAGCAAAACAAGCACAATAGCCGCAAAGCAGAATATCACTGCAAGCGATAGTTTATAAAAGATCATCATGGCTGGTTTTCAATTTTCAGGCAAATTAGCGTTTAAAATGTTTCAAATTATAATTTTAATATATTTGATGCAATTAATTCAAGGGAAACGGTGGGAATTTTACAGGAAAAGCTTTCTAAATATGATGCTCCCCAGAGAGCTATGGAAGCAGGCATTTATCCCTATTTCAGGGAAATAGAATCTGATCAGGACACAGTAGTCTCAATTAAAGGGAAAAAAGTCCTGATGTTCGGGTCCAACAGCTATCTTGGTCTGACCAATCATCCAAAAATCAAGGAAGCCGCAAAAAAGGCCGTTGACAAATATGGAACAGGTTGTGCCGGATCGAGATTCCTGAATGGTACTCTCGATATCCACATTGAGCTGGAGGATCGTCTGGCAAAACTGGTCGGCAAGGAGGGAGCCCTCTGTTTCAGCACCGGCTTCCAGGTTAATCTGGGGGTAGTATCTGTGCTGACAGGGCGAAGAGACCATTTGATTCTTGACGAACTTGATCACGCCTCGATAATTGAAGGCAGCAGGCTCTCCTTCTCGAGGGTTCTTAAATTCAAGCACAACGACATGAAGTCGCTTGAAAGCAAACTGAAAATCTGCACACCCGAAAGCCTTAAACTGATTGTTGTGGATGGCATCTTTTCCATGGAGGGCGATATCATCAAATTACCGGAGCTGGTTAGCCTGTCAGAAAAATACAATGCAACAGTCATGGTTGACGATGCACATTCGATCGGCGTACTGGGAGAAAAAGGGGCCGGTACCGCCTCCCATTTCGGTCTGACCGATAAAGTTGACCTGATAATGGGAACTTTCTCAAAGTCGCTGGCTTCGCTGGGTGGTTTTATTGCCGCAGATGATTCAGTTATCAATTTTATCAAGCACAACTCAAGGTCACTGATCTTCAGTGCCAGCATAACACCCGCGTCCGCCGCATCTGTTCTCGCTGCCATTGATATAATGGAATCCGAGCCTGAAAGGATTGAGCATCTCTGGGATATTACGAATTACGCACTCAAAGGATTTAAGGAGGCAGGATTCGATACCGGGAAATCAGAATCACCAATTATTCCCCTTTTCATCCGCGATAACGTTAAAGCACTGATGCTGACGCAGCATCTGCTTGCCGACGGGATTTTTGTAAATCCTGTGGTTTCACCTGCCGTTCCGAAAGAGGATTGCCTTATCAGGTATTCGCTGATGGCAACTCATACGAAAGACCAGGTCAATGAGTCAATTGAAAAGATAACCAGGGTGGCAAAAGGGCTTGGAATTCTAAACTGATCCCGGTTATCATTAATATTGTATAGTTACACGGAGAACCGCTGAGGAAGACTCACAGAGAACCACAGAGCTTGTATTGTGGGCCTTCTGTGTAATAAGATTATTTTCATAGTATGAAAAAGGTAATTCTTATCACGGGAGTATCAACAGGCTTCGGCAGGGAAACAGCTAAGCTTCTTGCCCGGAAAGGCCATATTGTTTACGGAACGATCCGAAGCAATCCTACAGAAGAGTTGCCCTGCAATATTCTCAGGATGGACCTGACAGACACTTCTTACATTAAAACTGCTGTTTCAGAAGTTGCTGCCAGGGAAGGAAGAATTGATGTGCTGATCAACAATGCGGGAATGCATACGGGAGGCCCGATAGAATCAAGCCCTGTCAGGCATATTGATTTACAGATGGATACCAATTTCCTGGGTATGGTCCATCTTACACGCGAGGTACTGCCGGTAATGCGGACACAAAACAGCGGAATGATAATCAATATCAGTTCGATTGGAGGTTTAATGGGTTTACCTTTCCAGGCATTCTACTCTGCAAGTAAATTCGCAATCGAAGGATTCAGCGAAGCATTAAGAATGGAGCTCAGGCAATTCAACATAAAGGTGGTGGTTGTCAATCCCGGCGATTTCCATACAAGCAACTCAGCAAACCGACGGAACTACCTGGCACCATCCTGCCCTGACGACCCCTATAATGAACAATTTAAAAGAACTCTTGAAGTAATTGAAAGGGACGAGAGGAACGGACAGGAGCCTGGTATACTGGCAGGCAGGATTGCCCGGATAATTGAATGCAGAAATCCGCGACAGAGGTACATAATTGCCTCATTTGACCAGAAGCTGGCGGTAATTCTTAAATATCTCCTCCCGGGTAAATTATTCGGGAAGATTCTCGAATCCCACTATAAAATCAAATAACAATTGATATTTTTGCTTCCTCGATAACTGAGGATTGTTCAGATGTTAAAAAAAGGAGAAAAAAAGAAATTCAATCTCAGGAGCTTTACTACCTTTTCACTGGTCATCTCCACAGTAATAATGTCTGTGTCGGGATTTATTCTCTATGTTGCTCCCCCGGGCAGGATAGCCAATTGGGGAACATGGAAACTGTTATTGTTTACAAAAGCCGAATGGCAGGCCCTTCATACGATATTTTCTTACCTGTTTTTCATTTTCTTCATAATCCATCTTTTCTTTGTTAACTGGAAAGGTTTCCTGACATACTTCAGAAGCAAGGTGCGGGCAGGGCTCAACAAAAAATGGGAACTGGTTACCGCCATTCTGCTCTCTACGGTAATCTTTATCGGAACCCTGCGCTACTGGACTCCCTTTGGTCCGATAATGGTCTTCGGCGACAGGGTAAAGGAGAGCTGGGCCGGCAAAATTGAGATCCCTCCTGTCCTTCATATGGAGGATTTTA
>CAYRQY010000058.1:0-11854 GCA_964426435.1 uncultured Rikenellaceae bacterium
TTTTCATTGCCTCAAGGATCTTCAGGGAACTGGATGCCGGCATCACTGTAAAGGAATTTACCACGACAGTTATCAGAAGGTTCGTACTCTTTCTCGTGTTGTGTTTTTTCGCTGCCCTGTTTATTTATCTTGCATTCAAATATCTATCAGCCTGGATCCTCGGATATGATCTCTCTTCCGTGCTTAATGATTTCCGTACTTATGGTTTCACCACCTGGGTAAAGTCTACAATTGGAGGATTATCCATCGGTGCTGCAATATTTCTGGTGATTCAGTGGTTCGATGCACTTAAAAGAGAACAAAAACTCAGGGAAGAGAATCTTGTGTTTCAGAATGAAACACTTAAAAATCAGATCAATCCTCATTTTCTTTTTAACAGTTTGAACACCATATCGTCACTGATTCAGAATCAGCCTGAAGCGGCTGAGAACTTCATTAATCACCTGTCGTCGTTTTACCGTTACATACTGGAAAACGGACAGAAGAATAAGGTTCCCCTTCAGGTGGAGCTCGATTTTATAGTTGGGTATTTTAATCTTCACAGGATAAGGGATGAGGAGAAGATCCTGCTTGATGTAAAGATTGATGATACCGGCACTCTTCAGATACTTCCGGTGTCGTTGCAGATTCTCGTTGAGAACGCCATTAAGCACAATATTGCTACAAGGGAAAAACCGCTGAGAATAAGTATTTACATCAGTGATAATTATATTATCGTAAAGAATAATCTGCAGAAGAAGGCATCACAGCTCAGATCCACTGAAACAGGCCTCAGGAATCTTTCCGAAAGGACCAGGCTGATTACCGGGCGGGACCTGGTGATTGAGGAGACAAGCGACTATTTCACCGTAAAAATACCATTGCTGAGATGAATATACTTATAGTTGAAAATGAAGCTCCTGCAGCCGGAAAGGTCATTAACCTGCTGAGGAATCTTGATAGCAGTATCGGGGTGCTTGGTGTGGTCGAGACTGTCGAAGGTGCCATTAACAGGTTGCAGGAGACCCCCCTGCCGGATCTCATACTAATGGACATCCAGCTCGATGACGGGCTCTGCTTTGAGATCTTCGAAACGGTAAATGTCGAAATCCCGGTGATCTTCACCACAGCTTATGATGAATATACTCTGAGGGCTTTCAAGGTCAACAGTGTCGATTACCTCCTTAAACCGATAGATGAAGGTTCTCTCAGGTCAGCAATTGCAAAATATAAAAAACTCTACGGTGAAAAAGATCCTTTCAGAAGGGATTTCAGGCAATTGATACATGAGTTCAGGAGCCTTTATAAATCGAGGTTTCTGGTTAAGATCGGTGAAAAATACAGATCGGTTCCGACAGGAGAGATCAGCCATTTCCATATTAATGAAAGGAATGTTTTCCTGAATGACAATCACGGAAGGGATTACGGGGTGGACTACTCCCTTGATCAGCTGCAGAATATCCTTGATCCACGTAAGTTTTTCAGAATCAACCGTGAATGTATTGTCAATATCGATTCAATTGCCGTAATGTACAGTTACTCATCGAGCAGGCTTCAGCTCACCCTGAAAAACAGGGAAAAGAGTGACCTTTTCATTGTAAGCCGCGACAAAGTGGCGGGCTTCAAGAAATGGACTGACAGGTAATGTTATTGAAACACTAAGTTAATCCAAGGGCAATAGGTTCTGATTCGGCAATCCTGCCTTTGGCATCAACCACTTTTATAATATAGTTATGCACATCCCTGTCGTTCAGTGTTTCCGACCATGAGAAGGGATCGGTTGTGATCTGGGTGCTGAAGGGGATCTCCTTAACCTTGCTTCCGTCGCGCCATATCTCATAGGAGGTCATTGGAGCATCACCCGCATAAGCTGTATCCCAGTTAACGGTTATCCTGCGAGCATCCTGTTCCCTGCTTTGGAGTACAGTGACGTCCCTGGGCGCAGTAAGGGGTATGGCTGCCAGCTGGAAATAATTGGTCTTGCCCTCCTTTGCCCTGGCTGCTGTCGTTTCGATCGCGATCCTTTCAGCCTCTGTAAGTCCGTCGGGCAGGATCTGCGCTGCTGCAATGTTACTGGTCAGCTGGCATTTTGCCGGGTCGTCATCAATATGTCCTATACCAATAATTGCGACATGCACACCGGGAGTGGTAAGAGCATATTGCACAAGAGGCTTGCTTGGCAGTTCAGGGCTTCCCACTGTATGCACCACGTGGTCGGGCCTGTTTGACCATTCGGCAGGTTTGGTGTACATGGCACCGTCGGCAAATACCTTCATGGCAATGATGCCCATATTCTTTTCGGCGGCAAGGTTTATGACATTGTACTGCATGTTGAACATCAGCTTGTCGTTGGCGTTTATTGCAACAAGCATCGCATCAAGCAGGTTGTGCTTGTCTTTCTGTATCATATACATATTGACTGCCGGGTCGATATGGCCCGAAAAGCCTATATGGCGCAGAAGCCTTTTATTATCGGGATTCAGCCCTGTCAGGTTTGTTCCGTCGCGGTAATCACGCAGGGCAGCAAGTGCTCCTATCCTCTCGGCATTGGGATCGGGGTTGTCGAGCCCTTCATAAATGGCATCAACTTCTGCTTTCCTGTTCAGATTGTGGAACAATACCATATCGACGTAGGCACCCTCCGGGTAATTGCCCTTACCGTCGCCGAACATCTGGGAAAGGGATCTGTGAAGATCGTCAATGGTATGACTTCCCCTTTCTCCGTTGGTCCGATTGGAAACGCCGGGCGTATCATTATCTCCTTTTGCGGTACGCAGGTGGGTTTTAGTGGTCAGGAAGATGGATTTGCGCAGGTTCTCGTCGTAGCCTGCCTCACCGGGAATAAGCTTCTTAATCCTGAACGCCTTGCCGAAATTCTCCTGGCTTGGGCCATAGAGATTGGAAGTATCGTAATAGTTAACACCCATATCGAAGGCTTTGAGGATGATCTTTACGGGATCGACACCTTCGGGGGTCCACTGGATAGAGGCCTGGCCGCCGAGGCCAAAGGTTGTCACTTCAAATCCCAGTTTGCCGAACACACGTTTCATCGGTGCCGGCGCAGGGGCGCATCTGGTAAGTAATCCAGGCACAATGGCCGTTGCTGCTGCAGCTATTCCGGTTGTCCTGACGAATTTCCGGCGGTTCATACGGTTTCTGGTTGACATAATATGGATTTTAAATGTGAATAATCAAAAATATACCTTTAACAATAAAAACATCAGTGCTGTAACTCTTGTTCAATTTACCAAGATAAGAAAGTTTCCCGTGGAAATCCTGCCCGCCTGACCAGAAACAATACCACATAAGTACCGGTAACTCCACCGGAGAGGTCTCATTCAGGGAACGATTTGAAAATAAAGATAAAGCATTTTTTAGTATCTGAGCATCGTTTTCAATTTAAGGAATAAAGTATTGTTACCGATTTTTAAAACTTTTACATTTTAAAGGAAGTTCAGGGATTCCAATTCTATTAGTTTTTAAGTTTAATTAGGATATATCCTAATAATACACTACATTTGATTGAAATTAATATTATACCCTAATGTTATTACAACATGATTATCAGAACAAAATACCTTGAAGCGATTCAACCCTTTGTTAACAAGCCAATTATAAAAGTAATTACCGGTGTTCGCCGCTGTGGAAAAAGTACTCTTCTTATTCAGTTAATCAACCAGTTGATAGACCGGGGAATAGGAGAGGGGCAAATCATCTACATTAACAAGGAGTTGTATGAATTCGACCATATCAAGGATTATTCTCAACTGCATGATTATGTTACGGCCAGGAGAAAACCGAAATCCCGAAAATACTATTTGATGGTGGATGAAATTCAGGAGATCGACAACTGGGAACGCTCAGTTTCCTCTCTGCTTGCATACGGTAATCTGGATATTTTCATTACAGGCTCCAATGCAAACCTTCTTTCTTCCGAACTTGCCACACTGATATCGGGAAGGTATGTGGAATTCAGGATGTTCACCCTTAACTTCATTGAGTTTTGTGAGATGTTCGACAACAGCTTCCCTATTGATAAGAAAGGGGTGGATAAATTGGAATTGTACTTAAAATACGGAGGATTTCCCGGCTTGTACCATGTAGAATGGCAGGAAGAAGTAATAAGGCATTATTTACAGGCTATTTACAGTACAATTCTTTTAAAAGATGTTATAATGCGTTACAATATTCGTGATGCAGCCCTTCTGAATCAGGTTGCGGAATACCTTATTGACAATACCGGTAATATTACCACGGCAAAATCTATCAGTGATTACCTGAAATCCCAAAGAAGAAAAGTATACATGGATACCATTCAGAATTACATTCATTATTTTATGAATGCACACATGGTAAGTAAAGTAAAAAGACTGGATATTAAGGGTAAGAAATTGCTGGAAACTTACGAAAAATACTATTTAAGTGATCTTGGTTTCAGGTTTTCTTTGTTGGGATATCCGCCCGAAGCACTGCCTGGACAACTTGAGAATGCCGTTTTCCTGGAATTGCTTCAGCGGGGTTTCCGGGTGAATATCGGAAAAGCGAACGGTTATGAAATTGATTTCGTTGCAGAACGGGCAGGCGAAAGATTTTACCTGCAGGTTTGCGCGACCTTAAGAAACAGTTCAACTATCGACAGGGAATATCGCTCACTGGAGAAAATTCCTGATCATTTCCCAAAAATCGTCCTTAGCCTTGACAGGGGATTTGAGAGAAACCGCAAGGGAATTGCCTGGATGAACCTGGAAGATTTTCTCCTGGGAGGGAAATTATAGTATTTGGAACAAAAAAGTATGTGCAAGCGGATCCGGGCTATTCCATCTTACTACCTCCGGGCCAGTTTTCTCCGTCTCGCAATCAAATTAATCCAGTCTGAATAATTCGATGGCGTTTTCCCGGAAGATCCTGTCGATAATCTCAAATGCGACCTCCTCGGTAAGCAAACCTCTCTCCACCCTTCTTGCGAGTACTTCCGATACGACATCCCTTCCGTATTCCAGCGAGCCGGCAGATTCTTCGATCGGATGACAATCACCACCCCAGAGAATCTTATTATAGGGAACACAGTCAAATATCACTTCAAGCGTACTGATAGCTTCCTCCCGTGAGATCTGCGGAAGCCACACCAGGTTGAGGTAAACGTTCGGGAACATTTTTCCCAATGCGGCAAATTCGCCGGTCCAGGGAAAGCCCCCGTGAAAGAGATCAAATTTTGCCTTCGGATATTTCAGGAAAAGGTTGTTAAGCAGTGTCGGCCTGCTATTCTCAAGCGTGTTCCCGTTCCCTGCCAGGTAACCCGTATGTATCTGCACGGGCAGATCGTATTCCACGGCTTTGCCTATTATCCAGTGAAACATAAAATCCTCTATTCTCTTTGCTTCGACCGGAGATAGTCCTGATGAGGGTCGGTTGAACAATTCATTGGCCTCTTTGTAAGGAACATCTTCATAATAGAGAGTTCTGGAGTAGGCCTGGGAGTTCTTTATGCAGACAGCCCCCTTTGCTGCATTCCTTTTGAAGAGGTGGTCGCAATATGACAGGTAATCATCCAGATTATTTATACTGAAGCCCTCGTCGGATGCCATTCTGTAGATCGACCTTAATTCAGCTCCTTTTTCAGGCTTCTGCGTTGCTGACGAGATCAGGGGATTTATATGAAAGACAAGCGCATAATATCTGGTATCGACCTCTGTGTTAAAAGGTTTCCAGTACTGGTCGAGAAACATCTTTTCAAAACCGGCTTTTCTGAATGCGTTATCAAACCATGATTCATAATCGGTATAGTTCTTTTCTATTTCATCAGAGAGCCGGGCAATATTCTCTTTTGTGAAAAAAAGATCATTAAAATCATAAAGTTTCACGAATCCCATTGCGAAATGACTGTAGTAACTGGTGTTTCTGGAGTAGTTGAGTGCTTTGCCGTATTGATCCCAGAGATAGTCAAGACTTGCGGTGTCAATTAGTTTCATATCGAAGGCCTGGGCACCTGCAGTTATGAGGTCTGCTTCGAGATATGCAGCGGCAAGAAGCTGGTAGAACCGGAAACGGGTGGCAGGAAACTCACCAGGATGATGCTGGTGCTCGTGGGTATTGATCACCTTTACCGCACCGGCATGAGCCCTGATCCTGTCGTACGTAGAATTTTTCCCTGGACCGCACTGAACCAGCAGCAGAACTGTGAGGATCAAAGCAGGCCCTCTTATCACAGATACAAGTTTGATTTTATTCATTATACCACGATTTCTTTTTATAAAGATATAAAAGTAACATCAGTTTTAACCCCTCAGTAAACAAGTAATTTATGGCGAAAAAATTGTGTTTGTCTGTATAGTATTCTGCCGGATTTCGTAAATTTGATAATGCCTGTAGCTGAGAAGTATGTTTAACAATAATTATTCAGTTATGAATCAGTTGTTTAAATTACTGCCAGCCATCTATCCCTTCATCCTTTCGGCATCCTTTGCTTTAACCTCCTGCGGTGACAGCGGGCCCGAGGAAAAGGTCCCCGTGGTTACAACGGCTCAGGTCAGGAATATCACCGCCCGAACAGCAATCTCCGGAGGGAATGTTACCGAAGATCACGACAAGGACGTTTCAGTGCGGGGAGTTTGCTGGTCAACCTCGAAAAATCCAACCACGGCATCGAACAAAACTCAGGATGGCAGCGGGACCGGATCGTTCGAAAGCGACATAACAGGTCTTAATATCAATACCACCTATTATGTCCGTGCCTATGCGACCAATGAGGCTGGTACCGGTTACGGTAATGAGCTTTCGTTCACAACCGCAGCTGTCGGACTTGCTACGGTGCTGACAGCAGGCTTCACATCCGTTACTCTCACGGCGGCAATCCTGGGAGGTAATATTACCGACGACGGGGGCGGGACTATAACCCAGCGGGGAGTCTGCTGGTCGAAGAATCCCAATCCAACGGTTAACGACAATAAAACAACCGACGGGGGCGGCCCCGGAACCTTCACAAGTGAAATAACCGGACTGGAACCGGGGACAAAGTATTATGTTTGCGCCTATGCCGTTAACGGCGCCGGAACGAGTTATGGTGCAGTATCGGAATTCACCACCCAGACTGTAAATGCCAATATTGTTTTCAATCCCGCTCTAACTTACGGATCAGTTGCAGATAATGAGGGTAACTTCTATCAGACAATACAGATAGACACCAGGGTATGGATGGCCGAGAACCTGCGGACCACAAAGCTGAATGACGGAACACCGGTTGCTTATGTGTCAGGCAATTCTGCATGGGCTGCGCTGACCACTGCGGCTTATTGCTGGCCTGATGGAGACCCCGGATACAGGGATGTTTACGGGGCGTTATATAACTGGTATGCTGTTAATACCGGCAAACTTTGTCCGGCCGGCTGGCATATGCCGACCGATGCTGACTGGAGTGCGCTTGAAGCACAAATGGGTGGTGCATCAGTTGCTGCAGGAAAACTGAAAGAAACAGGAACCGCACACTGGATCGACCCGAACACCGGCGCAGACAATAACAGCGGTTTTACGGCTTTGCCGGCAGGAGGGCGTGACGTTGGAATCGGAGGATTCTACGATCCCGGTTACCAGGGATTATGGTGGACATCAACACAAAACACCGATGCTGAAGCCTGGAACCGCCTGATAAACCACAACAATGTAAGAGTCTTCAGAAACAGCATTAACAAAAAGAATGGATTCGCGGTTCGTTGCGTTAAGGACTGACATGCGTACAGAATAACTAAATCTGAAATCTGAGATATGAAAAAACTCTCCCTTCTGATTGCATCAGTGTTTATAACCCTTGCTGCGAACGCACAGATATACCAGCTTAATTCTCCTGACGGCAAACTCAGGGCTGATATTGAAGTGAACAGGTATTTAAATGTTAACCTCTCAAAAGAAGGAGTTGGATTAATAAGAATCTGGGACATCTCCCTTGAAACAGGAAAAGAGGACGATAAGCAAACAACCCAAAAGGTCCGGAGAGTAATCCGCCGGTCGGTTAATGAGATGATAAAGCCCGAAATAAGCGAGAAAGCTGCATCCCTGAAGAACGCCTTCAATGAGACTGAGTTAAGGTTCACGAATGATTTGTCAGTAACCTTCAGGTTATATAACGAAGGCCTTGCTTACCGGTTCTCCACATCATCAAAAGACAGCCTGACTATATTCCGGGAAAACCTCAACATTTGGTTTGGCAAAAGTGATTCTGCCAGGTTTCAGTCGTCAAAAAGCTTCAATTCAGCTTATGAAACTCCCTATGAGCACGAAGTTATAACAGGCATTCAGCAGGGGAAGCTGTGCAACCTTCCTTTTCTGGCAGAGGAAGCCAACGGAACATTTGTTATGATCACGGAGGCGGATCTTTATGATTATCCCGGTCTATGGCTTAGAGGTACCGGAGAGTCGATGCTTGCAGCTGTCAATCCTCCCTACCCGAAGACGTTTACGGCGACCGGTTCTGCCTATGGTCTTGGACAGGTTAAAGAGACTTATGATTATATTGCCAGGGTAAAAGGAACCCGTACCTACCCCTGGCGCATTTTTGCAGTCGCTGCTGATGAGAAGGAACTTGTCTCAAACAATATGGTTTACCTGCTGGCTTCTCCGTGTGCAATTGAGGATGTTTCCTGGATCAGGCCCGGGATCGTGATGTTCGACTGGTGGGGGAAGCACAACATCTACGGGGTCGATTTCAAGGCCGGGGTCAACACCGAAACTGCGAAATATTTCATCGATTTTTGTGCCGCACACGGATTCAGGTATTTCCTTTTTGACGATGGCTGGAGCCCACGGGACAATATCCTTGAAACGGTCCCGGGACTGAACATGGAGGAGGTTGTCAGTTATGCGCAGAGTAAAGGTGTGGACGTGATGTTATGGGTTATCTGGCACACCCTTGACAAGCAATGGGAAGAAGCCTTTGATCTGTTCGGGAAATGGGGCATTAAGGGGATTAAAGTTGACTTCATGAACCGCGACGATCAGCTGATGGTGATGTACTACGAGGCAGTGGCGCGTAAAGCAGCTGAAATGAAGATGGTCGTTGATTTTCACGGAGCATACAAGCCTTGCGGCCTGCGGCGAAAATATCCCAATGTTCTCACCCGGGAAGGTCTGATCGAGTTTGAATATAATGGATGGACAGATTCCGACAATCCGGTGCATCATAATCTTTTGCCGTATATAAGGATGTTCACCGGTCCCATGGATTATATCCCCGGCACAATGCGCAATTCAACAAAAAGAAATTTCAGACCGATAGGGGATTATCCAATGGGCCAGGGAACACGGGCACATTCAATCGCTCTTGCGGTTATCCTGAGCAGCCCGATGACAATGCTTCCCGACTCGCCTTCCGACTACTACCGCGAAAAAGAGTGCACTGATTTTATTGCCGGGATACCGGTCGAATGGGACGAAACCCGATTGCTAGACGGTAAGATCGAGGAATTCACTATTATGGCACGCAGATCAGGCAGCGACTGGTTTATCGGGGCCATAACCAACTGGAGTGAACGGACAATTGATCTTGGAACAGCATTCCTCGAACCCGGACGATACAGGCTCGAAGCCATCGAAGACGGAGTGAACGCAAATACACGAGCGGAAGATTACAGGAAAACCGAAGGGTATTTTCAGGCAGGAGATGTTCTTAAGCTGAAGCTTGCCTCAGGAGGCGGCTGGGTAGCGCGGATCATACCTGAATAACAGACTTCTTAAACCGGTCAGGCATACCACTTCCTGTCGCGTTTTAAATCTGAACCCAGGATGGCTGTCGTCAGGTTTGCATCTTCAATTATCTGAAAATCAAACATCCCCACGCAAACGAAATCAGCGCCGCCTTCAAAGGCAAACCTCAGGCCCTCTTCAGGCTTTATAGCCCCGGCAGCCAGAATCTTATATGCTATCCATGGGGTGCTGTTATTCATGAAGAAATCGGATGTAGCTTTATCCGATACGCACCAGATATTATCGTGGGCACTGTTGTGGTCTTTCCCGTCTTTAGGCAGGTAGGGATCGGCAGGATCGACAGGGGTTGCCGACCAGTAGTTGTTGTGATGATATGTTTTCATGAAGAAATCTGCCTTAATGCCATTTTGCACACAGGCTTCCGGTACAGTGACGGAGTGAGCAGCGGTACCGGCTATGATTCCCTGGCCGCGGATAAATTCAATAGCCCTGGCCAGGTCATCAATCCTGTTTTCCTGCACTACCTGGTCGGCTATCCCGCCCTGAACGAAAGCTCCCACAGCACCGTGATCGACAGCCAGTTTTATGTTCTTCATATCCTCGCCCCTTGGATATGTCTGGGCCAGCCATTGGACCTTTCCGCCGCGCGACCAGTATTTTTCCATTATCCTGATGGTATTCTCGTCGCACCTGAAAATGGCGGTGTTGATACCACAGGCCTCACACAGCCATAATGTTTCAATCACCTTTTCATCGGTGAAATATTTCTTCAGCCATGTTGAAACATATATCAGGTCGCGCGCATGTGCGAATCCGCTAATGAGATTGCCTCCTATCATAAGCCTGCTCATGGGTATGTTTCCCAGCTTTCCGGCAGGGACCTTCCCATGGAGCTCTTTAAGTGAATAATTCTTTCCCAGCAGTAACGAAGCACCGCTTACGGCTTCCGTTTCTCTCGAGAGGTTCTCCTCCTCGAAGCTGATCCATCCTCT
This sequence comes from uncultured Rikenellaceae bacterium, assembly GCA_964426435.1. GTDB lineage: Bacteria > Bacteroidota > Bacteroidia > Bacteroidales > VadinHA17 > LD21. Next base: position 10,665 of record CAYRQY010000058.1, read on the forward strand.
CTTTCTTGCCATACCAAAGAAAACAGCGCCAAAAACCGGCACAACGGCAAGGTTTTTTATCATTTCACGACGTTTGCCGTCGAAATTGCCGGATGCAGAATGGTTCTCCACTGAGGGGAACCTCTTTTCCTTCCGAACCGAATGAAAATACATGATCAGTCGTTGAATGCTCCAGAGATAATCCCCGGGCAGGGATGCAATAACAATAAGCACCGCAGCTTCAATAAGGTTGTAATTGATAATGTAGAAGTGACTTGTCGACGGTACCGATGAATACATAAAAGGAGGATTTGCCATATAGTAAAGCAGCAGCAAAAGAGCTCCCGATATACAGGCGATCCTGGTAAAGAGACCGATAAACAGGAACAAGCCGATGATAATTAACCCCCATATATTAATGAAATCCACAATGCGTAAAGCCGTATCGTTGCCGAGTATCCAGTGGAAGAACCCTGAAAGAAGCCATTTTGACTCCATCAGGTATGAGGCTGATGACCAGTAAGGATTGAAAAGCTTGGAGATGCCTTCATAAATAAAGTGCCAGCCGATAACGATCCTCAGTATTGTCAGCGTCCAGATGGTTATTTTGTTTCCGGTTTTCATTCTGATTCAATAAGAAATCTGTTTAACAGGGATATTCCCCCTCCGCTAAATTAATAAAACAAAACTCTTTTTTGCAACATGCAGGTATTTCGGTAAACGTTCCAATATTTAGTGTTAACTCCCGGTCCTGCAAACAGGTCGCCTCTACGAGGCTCATAATTGGCTTGATGGATTCGCGTGCTACAAACAGGTCGCTGCTACGCAGCTCAGGAATGTTGTGTGCCATCGGGACTGCCTGTTTGTAGAATGAAGAAATGAGGATAATTATTAATTGCTAATTTTATGAAAAATAAAAGGAGGTGTGAAATGAATTCAAGGGAAAAAGAAATAATGCTTGGCATTATTGCCGTCGTGCTGCTGCTTATATATGTCTTCACTCTTGGGAGATTGATTATCTCAGTATATGGATGGGATCCCATGGCCGGAGATTTTACTGCAAATCAGAATACCCTCTGGGTGGTCAATCTCATCGGGGGACTGGTATCGGCTGTTGTGGTCGGCAACCTGGCCCTGGCAGGAACAGGCGGGACGCCCGATTCTCAGGTCAGGGAGATGATGAAGGCTTACGGGGCCAGGTTAATGAAAGG
>CAYRQY010000059.1:0-4630 GCA_964426435.1 uncultured Rikenellaceae bacterium
TGAAATCCTGCCCCAGTCCCTGTATCTTTGACTTTATTACTCCTTTCGTGTCGTTTTTCCAGAGGCTGTCCCGAGTAAAACGATAGGTGGAATAATATATCCACTCTGCGAAGGGACCGACTACAACCTCAACGCCCAATTCTTCAAGCCTGTTGGCAATATTGCCGTTACAGCCTGCATTATCCCTCATAAAGATCTCGCCGATTACGGCCACTACCGGTTTTCTCTCGCTCCTGTCAACCTTTATTTCAAGGAAGTCCTTCACAATTCCGGCAAGAACTTTGCGCAGTCCTTTCGAACCATTTTCAATGGATCTTTCAAGTTTAAGGAGAGACTCCTGGTAAAGCTTGTCAGATTCTCCCCTGTTCAGTTCATAGGGCCTCGTTTCGCGGTAAATCTTTCTCAGGTAATCGGCCACCACAAATCCTTTCCATGCATTTATCCTGAATTTCTGGCCATGCTCCCCAACGAGGTCTTCGTATGATGTATCGTTCGATGGTGTTATCAGCTCGGCATCACTGTAACCCAGCCGGTCAAAGAGGATCCTGTGGAAGTGGTTATACTGTCCAAATCTGCAGGGTCCGTTATGATCGGGCATGAAGAAGCTCATTTTGGACGGGTCTGCTCCGGGTTCCGTCAGTTTCCTTACGAAACTGCCGGTGACACATATCATCGGAAAGCATTCCTTTGATGATGTATATTTTCTTCCAATAGCCAGATCATCCTCTGTCTGTTTCGGCAGGACCTCCGACGGGATCCCGCAGTACCTTGCTGATGCTGCAATAAGGTATGCTCCGTCGTTCATGTACGGGAAATACAATACCCTTTCCTTCGGCGGTGATGCCGGGCTTGGCCTTGGCCTGAAGATCTGATGCTCTTTTTTCTCATTCTGTTCAGAACCCTTAAGGCTGTCGAGAAAGGCCTCTATCCTGGTTACCATACCCGCGTCGGCTGAATGTTCGTCGACCTCGAGGTGAAGGAATGGTTTACCTTTCAGCTCTTCCGTTATGTAATGCCATATAAATGAGTCGGGTCCGCAGCGGAAATTACTTATATAGACGGCATAGAGCCCCTCTGTTGCAGCAACATGCTGAGCTGCCGCCAGCATTTTCTGGCCGTTGGGCCAGTACATGTTCCGGTAATTTTTGAAAATGTTGTATGATGACAGGTCCAGCATATCGAGCGGGATCGGCATAACATTCTGGTTGATAAGCTTTTCAATAAGTCCGAGATTCAGGTGCGGATCGGTGCTGTTGTAAGGTCTTCCAAGAATCACCACAGGCCGGCATCCTTCAGGAATGTTCTTCATTACCTCTTTTCCGTAATCAATAAGCCTCTTTTCAAAAGAAACCTGTACTTCATCGGCTTTATAAACAGCTTTCCTGATTTCCTCCTTTTCTATCCCGAACTTTTCATTGAAGTACGATGTCATCTCCTTAATCAGGGCTCTTTCGAAGAACCTGAAGTGAAGCGTCGGCATTATGAGCCTCGACTCGTCTATTTTGCCGCGCAGGGCGGCTTTCACCATGAATGGATAGGTCTGGATCCACGGGCAGTTACAGTTAAAGGTCTTGTTCCCCTCCCGGAATTTGCCGTTGACAATGAAAGGAAGGAAAATATAGTCCACCCCTTTGTTGATAAGATCAATTACATGCCCGTGCATGAGTTCCACAGGCAGGCATGTTTCGGTTGTGATGGTCTCAATAGATTCTGTTACCAGCGATTTGTCAGATTCCCTGGAGATAATGACTGAGAATCCGAGCTCCTCGAAGAAGGTCCTCCAGAAAGGGAACTGCTGGTAATAGACCATCAGGGCCCGCGGAATACCCACAGTTGTTCCCTTTTGTTCCGTTTTCTCCTCAAAACCCTCCATCAGCATCTCTGTTCTCTTCTTGTAGAGGTTGGGAATATTGGTTATTGCTTTCTTTCTGCTGTCGATCTCGTATTTTTCGCATCTTCCTCCGTAGTAGAGGGATCCCTTTTCTCCCGTTATCTGCACTCTCCTTATCTCGCAGTGGTTTGTACAGCTCTGGCATACGAAGCGGCTAACCTTATATGTTGCATTTCTGATCCCGAAACCCTTGAAAGTTGTCTTCTGGCCTTCCGCCATTGATTTTTTTGCCAGTATGGCGGCACCAATAGCTCCGGTAACATCGAAATGGGGCGGAATGATTATTTTCTTGCCGAGAACCTGCTCAAAGGCAGCTACGACGGCCTTGTTGTTGGTCACACCGCCCTGGAAGAATATTTTATCACCAACCCTTCGGTCTGCAACAACCTTCTGCAGGTAATTATATACGATTGAATATGCGAGGCCGCCTACGAGGTTATCATTCTTTGCGCCCTTCTGCATGAATGAGTTGAGGTCCGATTCCATGAAAACTGTGCACCTGTCGCCCAGCTTGACCGGGGAGTCGGCATGCAATGCCATGCAGCCGAATTCATTCACAATATTTATATTCAGCTTCTCTGCCTGTTCCTCGAGGAATGAGCCTGTTCCGGCTGCGCATACCTTGTTCATTTCGAAATCGACCACCACACCGTTCTCAATGCTGATATACTTGGAATCCTGCCCACCGATCTCAAAAATAGTATCAACAGTGGGATCGTAGTCTATTGCCGCAGTGGCCTGGGCGGTTATTTCGTTCTGGATGGTGTCGGCTCCGATGAAATCGCCGGTAAGATAGCGTCCCGAGCCTGTTGTTCCTGCACCTATTACCTCTACATATTCACCTACCTCATCGTAGATCTCGGTGAGACCTTTTTGAATGGCCTCAAGTGGTTTTCCTGCCGTGGGCAGATACCTTCGCGATATTACCCTGTGTTGTTCGTCAATCAGAACAACGTTGGTACTGAGCGAGCCGATATCAAGTCCCAGGTAGACAGGTATTCTGCCTTTTTCAGGCTTAACGAAGTAAGTTTCTTTCTTATATTGTGCGTCAGATTCGGTCAGCTTTGGCAGGCTGACAAAATCAGTTGATCCTGAGGCGAGATATTCTGCAAGTTTTTCTGTTCCTCCGAAATGATTCATCGAAAGCTTATTGGAGTGAGCATACATTACAGCTCCTATGGCTCCCATTGAAGCATGATACTCGGGTATTATCAGCTCGTTCTCATTGAGCCCGAGAACCTCCCTGAAGGCTCTTACCATCCCGATGTTGGCTGCAACACCTCCTGAGAAGACCACCGGTTTATGTATCTCCTTGCTCCGCGCAACATTGCTCCGGAAATTCCTTGCAAGTGCAAAGCACAGGCCTGCAACAATATCATGCAATGGTGTGGCAATCTGCTGGTGATGAATCATATCGCTCTTTGCGAACACGCTGCAGCGTCCCGCAATCCTTGGAGGATCGGTGGATTTCAGGGCCATGGCTCCGAATTCGTTCTCTATCGGAACCCCGATCCTTCTGGCCTGCTGGTCGAGGAATGATCCTGTTCCTGCAGCACAGATGCTGTTCATTTCGAAATCCACCAGCCTTGAGTGGCCGTTGGAAGGATCCTTTTCAAGCAGGATAAGTTTTGAGTCTTCTCCACCTATCTCAACAACGCTCCTTGCATCCGGGAAGAGTCTCCCTGCAGAGGTAGCCTGTGCTATTATCTCGTTCACGAAAACGCCGCCGATCAGCTCTGTGGCAAGCTTGCCTCCGGTACCTGTTACGGCAACTCCCTTGATTGTTGAAGCAGGGTAATCCCCGAGAAGAGTGTTAAGCCGCTCATTAAGAACATCAAAAGGTTTACCGTGAACATAATCATAGAAATTCCCGACTATATTGAACTCCTCATCCATCAAAACCGTGTTCAGGGAGACTGAACCTATATCGAGACCGAGAAACAGACTGGTATTTTCAGATGGAACCGAATCAGATTTTTTTATCATACCCGACTAATAATTAGATATTTTATGCCTGAAAAACATATGAAGCGCAAATATATGTTATTCTTTCTTAACTCCAAGTCGGGCGTATTCAATTGTGTCAAATATCAGTTTTTATACCCATTCTTCTGTAAGTAGTTCTCCTGAAATACCAATTCTCATCATCTTCAGCGGGACTCTTCTCGAAGCATTGGCCAGCGCTGCCTTTGCCATCTGCAGCAAACCGCTGCAACATGGGACCTCCATGATCATGATTGTCATAGTGTTGATCCTGGCACTGTCGATGAGGGCTGTGAGTTTCCTGACATATACATCTGTATTCTGGTCGAGTTTCGGACAGGCGATTGCGAGCGATTTTCCTTTCAGGTACCTCGAGTGAAAGGCGCCAACGCTGAAAGCGACGCAGTCGGCAGCTAAAAGAAGGTCAGAGCCTTTGAAGTAGGATGCCTCGGGATTAATCAGGTGCATCTGGACAGGCCATTGTCTAAGCTCTGAAAAATCTTCCTGATCAGCAGAGGCGGACCGCGACTCCTTTTCTATCACCATCGCTGCGGAGCCGGGGCATCCGCCTCCGTGATGGTGCCTGCCATGATGAACCTCCGAATGAGACTCAGCTATGGGTTTTCCATGATTGTGGACCTCGGCAAGCACTTCTTCGTGATTGAAATTCAGCTTGTTATGATTCGCTTTAAGCCATCTGGCTCCTTCCTGCAGGAAGCCTGTTTCACCGTGATCCTTAAGATGTTTGAGGTGTGC
>CAYRQY010000059.1:4640-11852 GCA_964426435.1 uncultured Rikenellaceae bacterium
CAATCACAGTATTCTTGCCCTTGGGTACCATCTGTTCCAGTACCATCGCCTCATTATAGGGTTCTGCCTCCCTCTTTTCAATGGTTATGGCACCTTCCGGACAATAACCGATACATGCGCCAAGCCCGTCGCACATCAGTTCACTGACCATCCTTACTTTTCCGTCAATTATCTGCAGGGCGCCCTCGTGACAGTTGGGAACACAAAGGCCGCATCCGTTGCATAATTCCTCGTCGATCTTTAAAATATCTCTTTCCATATCTGTTTTTATTGATTTCCATTGTTGTTTGATGAGGCAAATATAGACCGGCGCAACCAGTTAATTTGTAACATTTGTTACATTCAGCCCGGTTTGTGGAATTTCGTTGCGTTCTGCTCCGGGTCCGCAATGAGTTAAATTGTTATTTTTGCATTTAACCTTATCATTACAAGATGGATCTTTCAACACTTGCCCGGACGCCTCTATTCAGGGGGTTGACCATCGGGGAAATTCAGGCTGTTTTATCAGGTTTGCACTACCGCGTAAGGAAGATTAAATCCGGAGCAGTTATTGCAATCAGCGGCGAGGAGGTTAAGTCGCTGATCATTGTTGCAGACGGAGTTGTGAGAGGTGAGATGACAGATTTCGCAGGCAGGCTGATAAAGATAGAGGATATTCCTGCTCCCGGTGCACTTGCATCGGCCTTTATATTTGGCAGTAACAACAGGTTCCCTGTCAATGTTATTGCTGAAACCGACACAGAACTTTTCATAGTTGAGAGGCATGACCTCCTGAGGATCCTGAAGGAAAATGAAAAGATACTGGTGAATCTCCTCGATATGATTTCCAACAGGTCACAGTTTCTATCGGATAAGATCAAATTTCTGAATTTCAAAACCATAAAAGGGAAACTTGCTCAGTATATTCTTCAGATGACAGCCGATAAAACAGGGCTTGTCAGGATGAGTATGACTCACAATGAACTTGCCCTCTTTTTCGGTGTTGCAAGACCCTCCGTGTCAAGAGCGCTGAAAGAGCTTGAGGATGAGGGTTTTCTTAAAGTCAGGGGGAAAGACATTGAGATTCTCGACAGGAACAGGCTTTTGTGGATGACGAGGGACTGATACTGTTTCAGACCGGAAATACTATGGAAAAGCAGGTTCCTTCACCTTCCCTGCTCTCGACGGTAATAGTCCCTTTATTGATATTAACAAGCTCGTGGCAAAGCTTAAGTCCCAGCCCCGTTCCCTTTTCATTTTCAGTTCCGGGTGTGCTTTCTATTTCGGTTGAGGTAAAGAGGTATTTTTGCTTGACCGGGGGTATTCCGATCCCGTTATCGCATATCCGGATCATAATTCCCTCACCGTCAATAGACCTGTCTTTAAGCAGTATGCTGATCCTGCCGCCTCTTGGGGTGTATTTGACCGCATTCGAAAGAAGGTTCCTTATTATTATATCGAGAAGGTCTTTATCGATATAAGCCTTTGAGTTACCTACCTGGGTAAAATTAAGTATGATCTCTTTTTTATCTGCGGTCTCCTTGAAAATGCTGAGGTTGGTCAGTATGATGTCTGCCAGATCTTGCTTACCCGGCGAATATTTGATCTTGTCCTCCTGTCCCCTTCCCCATACCAGCATATTCTCGAGCAGGTTTATTACCTGCTGGGCATACTGGATTGATGAGTTGGCAAACATGTCGTACTTTTCCTTGTACTCCTCTTCCTTGAGAAGGTTAAGCATATAGAGAATATTGACCACCGGGCTGCGCAGATCGTGTGCGATAACTGAAAATATCCTGTTCTTCAGGTGAATGGTTTCAGAGAGCTGCTTGTTCTGCTGAGCTATCATAATATTCTGTTTCTCAATCTCTTCGCTTCTCCTGACAAGCTCCCTTGCCCTTTCGTTTATCATGTTTTCAAGATTGCGGTTGAGAAACTCAAGCTCGTTGTGCAGCTTCTCCTTTTCGTGGTAGACCTTGATCCATTTATAAAGCAAAAGTGCTGCCTGGATGAATACGAATACCACTATCACCAGGGTAAGTATGTAACCTATTGCACTGTCGGCCCTCCCGAGAGATACCCTTATATCGTGCCAGGCGGCTGCAAAAAGCAGCAGAAAGGCGAGAAAGTATAAAATATCAATGTTATTCTTCCGCAGAATACCCCTGATGCTCATATAGAATGAATAGCCGATGAGTACAACTATGGTCGGGTAATACAGGAATGTTGAATAGCTGAAGATTTTAACAGGCAGGAACAGTGTCAGCACTGCAGCCAGGGTGTATATTACGGTGATTGTCCAGGCACTTTTTCTGATGAATGCTGAAGGGTAGAGTGATGAGGAGAACCACGCCCAGCCTCCTATAACAAGGAATAAGCCAAGGTACTCGAGTTTTATTATCCATTGCCATTCGATATTGACAATGCTCAGTATGAGAAAATGGGAGGTAAATAACGGCCTCAGGGCAAGGCCGATGGTTGCAAGGCAGAAGAATGCAATAATCTTGTCTCCCGGATAGATCGCATAGAAGAATATCAGAAACAGCGAGAAACCCAGAAGCAGGCTGATCACTGCCCAGTCCTTGGCCCAGTTGGCTGCGAGCCTTTTTTGCAGTTCATTGAATGTGCCGAATGTGACCGGCAGCCAGAAACCACCTCTTCTGTGATCGAAATTGGCGACGTTGATTACCACCGACATGGTATCGGAGACTGATTCTGTTCTGAAGAAATTGCGCCGGTATTCGGGAACTGTTTCATCCGCTGTTTTTCCCGGAACGCCATTTCCCCCCATATACCGGCCGTTCACATACAGGTCGTAGGATGAATCAAAAACGGGCATATCGAATGCCAGCGGGACCTTCAGTCCGGGAGGCAGCAGGATGGTAAGCCGGTATGTGGCGCAGCCCTCTTTTACGGCACCAGTTTCACCCGGATAGTCGGTCCAGTAGGAGGGAACATTCCCATACCAGTCAGGCGTGTATCTTTCGGGTCCGGAGAAATCGTGCGGGCGCAACAGCTTGTTCCAGTAAAACTCCCATTCGCCATTGAGCCTTACTACGAACCGTTCAGGAGTTGAAACATTTCTCAGGTCAATAACTCCTTTTGCTGCCCTGGGAGCCTGTCCGGTTACCTGTGCCGGCATGCAGACGAGCACCAGCGCCAGTAAAAGCTTGATCAACGCGCGAAACATCAGTTAGTAAAAGGTTATGCTACTTTAAACCCCTGTTCTCCAGAAGGGCATCTATACCCGGTTCTTTTCCCCTGAATGCAATATACATATCGAGGGGATCGCGGGTACCTCCCCTTGAAAGGATCTCTTTCTCAAAACGGGCAGCCACCTCCCTGTTGAATATATCCCCGGTCTCCCTGAATGCCTGGAAAGCATCAGAATCAAGTATCTCACACCATATATAGCTGTAATAACCTGCCGCATAACCCGAACTCCAGATGTGATTGAAATAGGTTGACCTGTACCTTGGTTTGATTTCGGGTATAAGGCCGTATTTGTTCATGGCTTCATTCTCAAATTCCCTGATGTTTAATTCAACAGGCTCGGTAAGTGAATGGTATTCCATATCAAGAAATGATGCTGCCAGGTATTCAACTGTTATGAAGCCCATATTGAACTTGCTCGCCCTGTCGAGTTTATCCACTATATCCTGCGGGATGATCTCCCCTGTCTGGTAATGCTTGGCGTAGACCCGGAGAACCTGGGGCTCCAGTACCCAGTGCTCCATGATCTGGGAAGGCAGTTCAACAAAATCCCTTGGTACCGATGTGCCTGATACTCCGGGATAAGTTGAGTTGGAAAGCAGCTGATGAAGGGCATGCCCGAACTCATGAAAAAGTGTTGAAGCCTCTTCTGCCGTCAGCAGCGAGGGTTTGTCTGCTGAGGGTGGAGTTGAATTTGTGACCATTGTGACCACCGGATGGATCATCTTCCCCTTTTCGGTCCTGTGCTGCCCGCGGTAAGCCCCGCACCATGCTCCCCCCCGCTTTGAGGCACGGGGGTAGTTATCTATCATAAGCACACCCACATGCTTCCTGTTGCGGGTAACTTCATATGTAATAACATCGGGATGGTATTTCGGAATATCGAACCTTTTTCTGAACTCGAGGCCATAAAGCTGATTTGCCACATAGAACATTCCGGTGATTACATTGTCGATAACAAAATAGGGCCTTGTAACTTCATCATCCAGATCGAATTTTTCCCTCTTTATCCTTTCGGTATAGTACCACCAGTCCCACGGTTCAAGTTTGAAATTCGCTCCCTCCCGGTTAATGACTTCCTGCTGGGCCACTGCTTCTGCTTTTGCTACAGGCAGGGCGGCATCCCAGACCTGGCCGAGGAACTCAAAGACCCTTTCAGGAGTTTTTGCCATGTTCCTCTCGAGAACAAAATGGGCGTAGCTGTCGTATCCCAGCAGCCTTGATCTCTCAACCCTCAGGCTGGCTATCCTGGCTATGATCTCCTTATTGTCCCTCGCGTTATCGTTGTCACCTTTCATGAAATAGGCGGTGAAGAGCTTCTGCCTGAGGTCCCTTCTGTCGGAGTACTGCAGGAACGGTGTCATGCTGGGAACCTGTATGGTGAAGACCCATTTGCCCTCGAGATTCATATTCCGGGCGAGTGTGGCTGCCTGGGCAATTACACCTTCAGGCAAACCGGCAAGATCCTCCCTGTTCTCTATTATGAGTTTGAAATCGTTTGTCTCGGCCAGAAGATTCTCACCGAACTGCACCGACAACAACGATAACTCCCCGTTGATACTGCGCAGCTTCTCCTTATCCTCCGGTGAAAGGGCTGCACCATTCCTGATGAAGCTCTTGTATGTATTGTCGAGAACCATCTTTTCCTCTTCCGTTAGGTTAAACCGATCCATATTCTCATATACGGATTTGACCCTGAGGAAGAGTTGCTCATTAAGGTTGATATCGTCGCGGTGCTTGGCCGACAGGGGTGCAAGCTCCTTATTGATTGACTGAAGAGTATCGTTGGTGTTTGCCGAGTTAAGGGAACCGAATACACGGGACACCTTTGTAAGTAGCTCGCCGCTGTACTCCAGGGCTTTGATGGTATTAATGAAGGTCGGTTCTTCAGTATTATTGATTATTTTATCAACGTTGCTCTTCTGTTCCTCAAATCCCCTGAGATAGGCCGGCATGAAATGTTCAGCCCTTATAAGGTCGAAGGGAGGAACCCCGAAGGGTGTATTGAATTTCCCGAAGAAGGGGTTGTCGCTATGTGTGGTTCTTTTGCATGAACTCAAAGAAACTGCAGTCATAAAGATCAGTATCAGGTATTTTTTCATTGTGATGGATTTGAAGAGTGTATTTACTGCGCAAAATACAAATTTTTTATCAGGTATTATATCGACAGAACAGACTGATGCGTTTTATTAAAAAAAAGGAGGAAAGACATTTGGGATATCTTTCCTCCCTAAACCTAAAACCTGATCGTAAAAGTGGCCGGGCGGCCTTCGAGAATTTCGTATAGTCTTCAATATAATAGACGTCTAATCTACGTTATTGTTGCAGCCCGGTGTGTTAATGTTTTGTTAATCATTAGTTAAAGCATCACAGTTACTGATAGTCAATTAGTTGTCGTAACTTCTTAAATTTTCTTTCAGGTCTTGACAACGGGGACCAGGGCTTTAATTCCCTGCAATCATGCTTTCCGGGTTCTTTAGAAGGAACGGGAAATAAGCTGCTGCCAGCTTTGTGTTTTCAAGATTATTGTTGCCGCTTTCGGTGATCAGTCGCTGACGGTAATACTCCTCCTGGTTGAGGGCTTCAGCAGGGGTGTTATATCCCTCGCCCTTAAGTTCCCTGTCGAGCCTTTCAACTCCGAAATAACTGCCATTGCAGACATACTGAACCGACAGTTTATCGGAGAGAAAATAATATTTCCTGCAACCCTTCGCCGGATTAACAGCGACAGTCACCTTCATGTCGGTGTTTGCATAAGAGACAATATAGGTCTCGAGCGCTTTCCCCTTAAGAATGAAAGGGTTTTCTGCTATCTCAACCCTGTAGTCTCCAAGTGCCGAAAAAGTCCTGCCTTCGGCTAAAGGTTTCCTGGCATTTGCTGCCATACATGCGGTAATTACAATTACGCATACTAAAAAGATTCTTCTCATGGCTGATAATTTAAGTTAATAAAAGAAAAAGAACTGTCCAAAAATATTTCGTATTACGTTTATGCTCTTATATCGGAAAGACGGGAACAAATCTGTGCTGTTGCAGTTTTTAATGTTAACGTATTGTTAATGAATTGTTAAGTATGGTATGTGTAAAGTAATCAGTTAGTTTCGGCGTCTGTTTCCTGTGAAATCAATTCTTTATCCTGTCAGACTGCTTTAAAATGGAACATTAATAAGTAAACAAAAGTGCCGGATTAATGGCAATAGATTATGCGCCACGTATTTGTATTCAATTAAAATGATTAACTTGCAGGCGATTTCAATACGATGCTTTTGAAGCTTAAATATTGTTTTATGATGCAGCGCCTCGGCAGGAGGCTCTACAGCTGTCTCATGTTCTACAGCGCCTGACATTCGCTTATGTCCGGGATGGCCCTGGGCACTCACTCCGGTTTTCCGGTCATCATCTTCCCGTTTAATTGTTATAAGGCATGAAAGGTCTGATATTCAGCATCAAGCGATACTCGATACACGACGGTCCGGGCATAAGGGTAACTTTCTTCATGAAGGGGTGCCCGCTCTCCTGCCACTGGTGCCATAATCCCGAAGGCATTTCTCCTGAGCCCGAAACCGTTCTTCGTTCGGACAGGATAGGGGAAAGGGAGTTCCTGCAGGAGGAGGTGGCAGGTAAATACTATTTTGCGGAGGACCTTCTTGAGATTGCTGAAAAGGAGAGCCCCTTTATTGAGCATTCGGGAGGCGGTGTTACTTTCTCCGGGGGAGAACCCCTTATGCAGGCACCTTTTCTGGCCATGGCGCTTCAGAAATTCGTTGAGAGAGGCTATCATACCGCGGTTGATACTTCAGGATATGCACAGCCGGAAGACCTCAGATCAATCATCCCCTATACCAGCCTCTTTCTTTTTGATATAAAACATCTGAACGACAAAGAGCATGTTAAGTATACCTCAGTCTCAAATGCAATTCCACTGGAGAATTTCAGAATAATACTCGGGAGCGGGACCGATGTTATGATACGGATACCGGTTATTCCGGGAGTAAACGACGATCCGGAATATCTTGAGGT
>CAYRQY010000060.1:0-11821 GCA_964426435.1 uncultured Rikenellaceae bacterium
CATGGCAGAAGCATGGCAATGGTGAGACACCCGAATCCTCGGGGATTAAGGGCGATCACCTGGTAGGCAAATATTACGTGATCTTCGAGCAGGAATACAAATCTCAGATCGCAGAACTGGCATCGCAGGGAATAAGTGAAGCTGAAGCAAGGAATTCGGCACCTTTAATGCTGGAAGCCAGAAAGATGCTTATCAAATGGGAAGCCGGCGATGTGGAGACTGTTGCCTTGTGGAAGACGATGAATTCGTGGGTATACAAGGGCTTCGATGAGACCTATAATGCCCTGGGAGTAGATTTTGACCGCATCTACTATGAATCGGAAACCTATAAGAAAGGCAAGGAGATTGTAATTGCCGCTTTGAAGGATAACCATCTTTATACCCACGAAGATAACTCAGTCTGGGCTGATCTCACATCTGCCGGCCTGGATCATAAAGTTCTTTTGCGCTCGGACGGGACGGCTGTTTACATTACCCAGGATCTCGGAACGGCCGTTGCCAGGTTCGAAGATTATTCATTCGACAAAACCATCTATGTGGTTGGAAACGAGCAGAATTATCATTTCCAGGTCCTCAGGGCGATAATGAAAAAGATAGGGTATGAATTTGCCGACGGGCTTATTCACTTTTCATACGGAATGGTTGAACTGCCCGATGGACGGATGAAATCGAGGGAGGGCACCACTGTCGATGCCGACGATATCATTGAGGAGATGAAAGAGACTGCGAGGGAGGTATCCCTTCAGCTTGGAAAGCTCTCAGATTTTATGGGGGAGGAAAAAGAAGAGATCTTCAGGAAGGTCGGTCTTGGAGCCCTCAAATACTTCATTCTTAAGGTTGATCCTCACAAGAACATGACATTCAACCCGGAAGAATCAATCGACTTCAACGGAAATACAGGCTCCTTTATACAATATACCTATGCCAGGATAAGATCGGTCTGCAGGAAGGCTGAGGAGTCTGGCGTGAAGCAGGAAACCTCACTGGTGAAACTGGCTCAGCCGGGGCCAAAGGAGATTGAACTGATAAGGCTACTCTGGCGTTTCAATGATGTCCTCAGAGAGGCAGCCACGGTTTACAGTCCTGCCATTATTGCCAACTATTGTTATGAACTTTCAAGGGCCTACAATCAGTTCTATCATGAATTCTCAATTTTGGGGGAGGAGGGTACCCTGAGGAATTTCAGGCTGGTACTTTCAGAAGTGACCGGCCGCGTTATCTCCGCGGGTATGTGGCTTCTGGGTATTGAGATGCCGGAGAGAATGTAGTAATTTTGTAAAAATTTCTTGACAGATATGTTTGAAAATCTGAGCGATCGTCTCGAGAAGTCCTTCAAGATTCTTAAAGGACAGGGAAGAATATCCGAAATAAATGTGGCAGAGACGCTTAAGGAGGTAAGGAGAGCACTGCTTGATGCTGACGTTAACTTCAAAATAGCCAAGCAGTTTACAGATACCGTAAAGGCGAAGGCCCTCGGACAGGAAGTCCTCAAAGCAGTAAATCCGTCGCAAATGATGGTAAAGCTGGTTCATGATGAGCTGGTTACACTGATGGGAGGCGATAAGAGCGAAATTAACATCAAGGTCAATCCGGCGGTAATACTTATTGCAGGACTTCAGGGTTCGGGAAAAACAACTTTCAGCGGTAAGCTGGCTCAGTGGGTTAAATCCAGGAGGGGAAAGCATCCGCTTCTTGTTGCCGGCGACGTTTACCGGCCGGCAGCCATTGAACAGCTTAAGATTATCGGCAGCCAGGCAGAAGTACCGGTTTACACTGAGGAGGGTAACATGAGTCCGGTCCAGATTGCCCGTAACTCGGTGAAAGAGGCTAAGATAAAGGGTCATGACGTGGTGATAATAGACACGGCAGGCCGCCTTGCAATCGACGAGGCAATGATGATGGAGATCTCACAGGTGAGAGATGCCGTCAATCCGCATGAGATTCTTTTCGTTGTTGACTCGATGACCGGGCAGGATGCTGTCAACACTGCCCGGGAGTTTAACGAAAGGCTCGATTTCGACGGCGTTGTCCTTACAAAACTGGATGGTGATACAAGGGGAGGGGCCGCCCTCTCAATTAAATCGGTCGTAAACAAACCTATCAAGTTCGTAAGCACAGGGGAGAAGCTGGATGCGATTGATATCTTCTACCCAAACCGTATGGCCGACAGGATCCTTGGCATGGGCGATATTGTGTCGCTCGTGGAAAAAGCCCAGGAGCAGTACGACACCGAAGAAGCCAGGAAACTGCAGAAGAAAATCGCAAAGAACCAGTTCGACTTCAACGATTTTATCGCACAGATCCAGCAGATTAAGAAGATGGGTAATGTCAAGGACCTTATGTCGATGATTCCCGGGCTCGGCAAGGCAGTCAAGGACCTTGATATTGATGATGATGCATTCAAGGGCATTGAAGCCATAATAAGGAGCATGACCCCGGAAGAAAGAGTCAATCCGTTGGTACTGAACGGCAGCAGGAGAAAAAGAATTGCGATGGGCAGCGGTACCTCGGTTCAGGAAGTGAACAAGCTCCTGAAACAATTCGACGAGACGCGAAAGATGATGAAGATGATGACCGCCAGGGGTGGCAATATGTCGCGTATGATGGCAAAGAAGAGATAAACGATGAGCATAATTATCGACGGTAACAGGATCGCTTCAGAGATAAGAAAGGAAATCTCGGCTGAAGTGGACACTATCAGAAAAGCAGGCCTCAGGGTACCCCATCTGGCAGCAATCCTGGTAGGAAATGACCCTTCGAGCGAGACCTATGTCGCAAACAAGGTCAGGGATTGCAGGGAAGTCGGATTTGAATCAACACTAATCAGGCTGCAGGCTGATACAGATGAGAAATTTTTGCTGGACACTATTTCGCGATTGAACCACGATGAAGGTATAGACGGTTTTATTGTGCAGCTTCCCCTGCCGGGCCATATAAGCGAACAAAGGGTTATTGAGGCTGTAGACCCCTCAAAGGATGCCGACGGTTTTCACCCGGTGAACCTTGGAAGAATGGTAATCGGATTGCCCTGTTATCTTCCTGCAACGCCATATGGCATTACAGAGCTCATTAAGCGGTATGGTATTGAAACAGCCGGGAAACGGTGCGTTGTTCTCGGCCGCAGCAATATTGTCGGAAGACCTGTCAGCATCCTGCTTTCACGCAAGGGTATGGATGCTACAGTAACTGTGGCACACAGCCGTACAGCAAACATCGGGGATATTCTCAGTGAAGCCGACATAATCATAGCCGCAATCGGATCACCTTCGTTTGTTAAATCCCCGATGGTTAAAGAGGGTGCGGTGGTCATTGATGTGGGCACAACACGTATTCCGGCGCCTGAAAGGAAATCAGGCTTCAGGCTGGCCGGAGATGTCGATTTTGAGAATGTTGCACCCAAATGCTCCCATATCACACCGGTACCGGGTGGTGTCGGCCCCATGACGCGGGTAGCCCTGCTGCTCAACACCCTTAAGGCTGCAGGTAACAGACTGCACTATAACCACATACGAGAACCTTAAATGAAAAACCGGGTCACGGCCCGGTTCTTCGAAGGTAGAATTTAGGTTAATTCTAGGGTAAATTGGTTATAGGGGTTAATTACTTCCAATTTATAAACTATAGATGATAATTCTTCCTGTTTGGTTGCGTGGAGGTCTTAAAAAAAATCACAAATCACACCAATATATTTGTATAGCCTTGTATTTTAGGTGTTTAAAAAATAGTTAAAATGTTGATAATTGAACACCGCTGAAAAACAGCTTTATAAAATTGTTATTACTTTTGTACTCACTATTTGTTCATCATGGAAGAAGAGAAATACGGTTTCTCATTTGAGGAGGAGGTAAGGAACGCGGTCCAGAAGTTCGAGAGGATGAGAAAGAATAATGAGAGTTATTTCTTTGATGTCATTGAATTTGAGTCTATTATCGATTTCTATATTGAGAATAACAACTCGCTTAAAGCATTTGAGGCAGCAACCCTTGCTTCAGAACAGCACCCCAATTCAGTATCAATACAGCTTCGCAAAGCCCGTGTTCTGCTCGACAAGGGGAGGGCTGTTGAGACTCTTACGATACTGAGAAAACTTGAAAACATTGAACCCGGAAATCATGAGATATATATTGCCAAGGGAACAGCCATGGGTATGCTTGGTGATATCCAGGGTGCGAAAAAAATGTTTGATTACTCACTTACCCTCGATTCAGACGATACAGAGAACATTCTGTTTGCCATAACTTCAGTCCTCCAGAATCTTAATTACTACGAACACCTCATTCCCTATATGCTTAAGCTTACGGAGCTGGAACCTGAGTTTTTCGCGCATCTGTACGACCTGGCATATGCCTATGAGAAGACTGAGGATTATGAAAACAGTATCTATTATTACCTGAAATATCTCGAAGAAGAACCATTCTCCGACAGTGCATGGTACAATCTGGGCATTATTCACAGCAAGCTCGGGCAATATGAGAAAGCCATGGAGGCATATGACTTTGCCCTTGCCATAAATTCCCAGAATACATTTGCCCTCTTCAACAAGGGAAACATTCTCAGCAACCTTGGCAGGTACGCTGAAGCTATTCCCGTCTATCACGAATACCTGGAGATAGAACCCGAAAGCTTTGAAGCAATTACCTATCTGGCCGAGTGCTATGAGAAAACAAACGAACTGACTCTTGCACGGAAGTATTACCACGATGCAATTGAGATCTCACCCGATTTCTCTGAACCATGGCTGGGGCTCGGGGTTATAGCCCTGACAACCGGTAATCCCGACGATAGCCTTATTTTCCTCCGCAAGGCGGTGCGGCTTGATGATGAAAATCCTGAGATCTGGTTCCTGCTCGGGAAAGCACACACAGCCAAAGGTGAAAAGAAGGCTGCCCTCAGGTGTTTCAGGGAAGCCCTTAAGCTCGATGCTTATTATGATGATGTCTGGTCAGAGCTGGGAAGAATAATCTTCAGGGAGGGGTATGCCGTAAAAGCCCTTCCCTATCTGGATCAGGCATACAGGATTATAGGGGATGTGCCGGGGATAAACTACCTGCTTGCATCGTTCAACTCCTGTGCGGGTAACTACGAAAAAGCCTGCAGGCACATGACACTTGCACTCGACATGGACAAGGAGCTTTTCCCTGATTTTGCCGATCTTTTTCCTCCCGGGATACTGACAAGAAGAATGAAAAAAATTCTGCAGGAGAATAACCTGCTCTGATTATAAAACCTGATTACCCAGCTGACAATGGAAAAAATACTTCCTTTTATCCCGGAAAGACCTGAAAAACCGAGAAACAATGGTATTACAATGGTGATGGACAAAGGTTTAAGCATCAGGGAGGCAGAAAATTTCATGTCGGCAGGCAGTTCTTATACCGATTTTGTGAAACTGGGATTCGGAACTTCATTACTCACACCGGGCTTCAGGGAAAAAATAAGGATATACAGGGAGCATGGTTGTGTGACTTATCCGGGCGGCACCCTCTTCGAAGCATTTGTTATCAGAAACATGTTCACGGAGTACGTTGAATTCCTCGAAAGAAACGGGTTTGACATGGTTGAGGTTTCCGACGGATCATACGATATTGTGCATGAGCAGAAGCTTGAATATATAAAGAGGCTTGCAGAACGGGTAAGGGTTATCTCAGAAGTCGGCTCGAAGAAGAAGAATGTCGTATATACGCCTGACGAGTGGGTATCGATGATGAAATCGGAACTTGAGGCTGGGTCAGAGAAAGTAATTGCTGAAGCGCGCGAAACAGGCACAATAGGTATTTATAACGAAGATGGTTCAGCGAACAAGCTGCTTATCAGGGCAATCTCAGATAATGTCGGGTTCGAAAATGTTATATGGGAGGCTCCACTGAAATCACAGCAAGTCTGGTTCATAAATAACTTCGGGGCAAATGTCAACCTCGGAAATATCGCCCCCAATGAGATTATTCCTCTCGAATCGCTTCGTTGCGGCCTTCGGGGAGATACCTTCTTCAGATTCCTGCCCGACGGATTTTGCAGGTGACAGACCTCTGCCGGTTAAATAGAAATTAACAAGAAATAAGGATTGTATCTTAATGAGAAGATTCGGACTGATCGGATATCCTCTCGGACATTCGTTTTCAAAAAGGTATTTCTCCGAAAAATTTGAGAACGAAGGAATCTCCGGTTGTGTCTATGAAAATTACCCTCTTGCCGCTGTCGGGGAGTTTCCTGCGCTGATAAAAAGTGTTCCTGACCTGGAGGGGTTAAATGTGACCATTCCCTATAAATCATCAATAAGAGAATATCTCGATGCCATCGACCCGGAAGCCTCCGCGGTAGGCGCAGTTAATGTGCTGAAAATAAGACGGTCGGATAATCAGACGATTATATCCGGGTTCAATTCGGATATAACCGGCATCAGGGATTCAATACTCCCGGTAGTGAACGAAATAAAGCAGGCGCTCGTACTTGGAACTGGGGGCAGTTCAGGATCTGTCTGCCATGTGCTGGAGCAATTTGGCGTCAGGGTAATCCGGGTCTCCAGGCGGAAGAGCGCTGACTCGCTGACATACAGCGATATAACGCCTGAGCTGATGAGCAGGACCGATCTGATAGTCAATACAACTCCCCTCGGTATGTTTCCTGATACCGGTGCCAGGCCTGATATCAGATATGATCTGCTTGATAAGAGGCATATCCTTTTTGACCTGGTATATAATCCCGAAATCACCCTGTTCCTGGAAGAGGGGCAGAGAAGAGGCTGCACTATAATCACAGGGTTGAAGATGCTATACTCCCAGGCAGAAAAGTCCTGGGAAATATGGAACGACAAGGCTTACTGAATAAAGATATTGCCGGGATACTCAATCCCGCAAAGGAAAAGTCCCCTGGCGGGCGCCGATTTGCCGGCTTTGCAGCGATCCTTTGCCAGAATGATGCTCTCAAAGTCGCTCAGAGTTATTTTGCCGGTACCTGCCTGCAGCATGGTACCAACCACAGCCCTTACCATATTCCTCAGAAACCTGTCAGCCTTAATGGTGAGAACGAGCATGCTGCCTTCAGGCTTCCATACGGCTTCAGATATCCTGCAAAGATTTGTCATGGAGTTGGAATGGAGCCGGCAGAAACTGGTGAAATCGTTGTGCTTCATCAGAATCCTGCCTGCCTCATTCATGGCATCAATGTCAAGGACGCCCTGCACCAGCCAGCTTAAATCAGTGGTGAAAGGATCCTTGGCTCTTGAAATATAGTATTTGTATGTCCTGGATATTGCACTGAACCTGGCGTTCGCATCCGCCGTAACTTTTCTGATCTCATTTACTGCGATATCTTCAGGGAGATATCGGTTAAGCCGGCCGATAAGGCCTTTTTTCGAATCAAGATCAGGCTCAGCAGAATCAAAATGAGCACAAAATACCTTTGAATGGACTCCGGAGTCGGTCCTGCCTGCTCCTGTTGTCGAGATTTTCTCTCCGATAATTGTACTCAGAGAACAGTCGAGGATCTCCTGGATTGTTACAGAATGGGGCTGGATCTGCCATCCGTGAAAGTAAGTGCCTTTAAATGAGATGAATATGAAATAACGCGTAACCATCTGTAGTTTTCTCAAAGGTAAACATATATGGAAACAGAGAGAAAACCGCAGGGAATTAAAAAAATATTATCCCGGTGTTTGAAAATCGATCTTAAAATGTAATTTTACTTCAAACGAAAACCTAAGAATTAGTTTGTATAACCTAAAAAATTAAAAAATGACGGAGCAGAAAAACACACAAGCCATTGGAATGGCTTTTATGGGAATGATATTCTTCCTGTTTGGGTTCGTTACAACCTTTAATATCACACTTGCTGATAAGTTCAAGGCGGTTTTCGAGCTTTCGAATTTTCAGGCACAGCTGGTGAACGGAGCCTTCTTTTTCACCTATTTTGTCCTATCATTTGCGGCCGGGGGCGTAATTAAAAGGATTGGTTACAAGATGGGTGTTATACTGGGCCTCCTGCTGGTTGGTCTCGGAAGCTTCCTTTTCTTTCCTGCAGCGAAGGCATTATCCTTTCCGTTCTTCCTGTTTGCAATTTTTGTAATGGCCGGCGGCGTTGTCTTCCTTCAGGTTGCAGCCAACCCCTATGTAACTGCACTGGGTCCGTCGGAAACAGCGTCAGGCAGGCTGAACCTTACCCAGGCGCTTAACTCGATAGCAACTTACATTGCTCCGATTATTGCCGGAGTATTTGTATTCAAAACAGCAGCTGATGCTGCCCTGAGCGCTGCAGACGCTGCCAAATCGGTGCCGGTACCATTCCTTATCATCGGGATAACTGTAATCATTATAGCGGTCGCTGTGTACATGCTTAAACTGCCGGAGATTCCTACGAAGGGGGTTGAAAGAAAAAGTGTATGGAAATATTCACATGTCATTCTCGGTGCCATCGGGATCTTCTGCTATGTGGGAGCAGAGGTCGGTTCCGCTGCAATGCTCCAGAGATATTTTCAGGAGGCTCTTGATATGGCACGCTCCGATGCAGCAATGATGATAGCCCTTTACTGGGGCGGCGCCATGGTTGGAAGGTTCTATGGCTCATTCATGCTTATGGGTGTTGAGAAGTCAAAGAAATACCTTTATACGGTCCTGGTTATTGCACTGGCAATATTCGTGGGATGGTTTGTAAGGTACCAGATCACCGACGGACTGATATTTGGAGGTATTGCCCTTGTTAACTACCTTGCAATTCAGCTTGGCAGGGGCAACACAAGCAGGTCGCTTGCTGTTTTCGGACTGATTGCTGCCCTGCTGCTTGTAGTTGTGATGGCGGCCAGCGGACCGATAATTCTCTGGGTTGGTCTCTCCATCGGATTCTTCAACTCAATTATGTTCCCCAGTATTTTTGCACTTGGGGTGGACGGCCTCGACAAGGGAGAACTCAGTATGGCATCAGGGCTTATCAATTCACTGATTGTGGGTGGAGCTGTGGTTCCGGTTCTGATGGGGCTGATAGCTGACGGATTCGGCGTGAGAATATCATTTATTCTTCCCGTTATCTGCTACCTGTATATTGTATTCTTTGCCCTTGTGGGAAGTAAACACAAGTAAGTATTCAGTCGTAAATTATAATTTTATGGGGCTGTCTCTGGTAAACATCAGAGACAGCCTTATTTATTTGTTCCGACAATTATTATATTTACGTTCATTCTAAATTAATAAACGCTTTATAAATGACAAAGACAGATAATCTCATTCTCAGGATCAACGATGGCGATAATGCGGCGTTTCGGATGCTTTACGGCGACGACCAGGCAGTGTTAAGGAAGAATGCTCAAAGATATGCAGGACTTCTTAAAAAGTTCGCAGGTGAATTTGGAGATGATGACCCTCATTTCTTCAGTTCTCCCGGCCGGACCGAAATAGGGGGCAACCATACCGACCATAATTACGGCCGGGTGCTTGCAGGAGCGGTAAACCTTGATATTGTGGGTGTTGCCGGCAGGAACAATACCAATATCATAAGGATATGGTCGGAGGATTATCCCAAATTCGAGGTGGATTTAACCTCTTTGAAACCTGTTGACAGTGAGAAATTTACATCTGCAGCACTTGTGCGGGGGATCTGTTCGCGACTGAATGAACTGGGTTATAAAACCGGCGGATTCGACGCATGTATTGACGGAGGTGTGCCGAAGGGTTCAGGGCTAAGCTCTTCCGCTTCGTTTGAGGTTCTGATCGGAGCCATAATAAGCTATTTCTTTAACGACGGGAAGCTTGATCCGATTGAGAATGCTAAAATAGGGCAATACTCCGAGAACAATTATTTCGGTAAACCATGCGGATTGATGGACCAGACCGCGTGTGCCATGGGTGGACTTATTACCATTGATTTCAAAGATCCTTCGAAGCCTGCGGTTAAAAAAGTGAACTTTGACTTTGTAAAGACGGGTTTCTCACTGGTGATTACCGACACCGGCGGCAGTCATGCCGATCTGAACGACGAATATGCTTCCCTGCCAACTGACATGAAGGCTGTGGCTGCAGAACTGGGTGCTAAAGTCCTTCGTGAAGTAACTCTTGATCAGGTGCTTGAAATTGCACCTTCAATAAGGGAGAAAGTGGGAGACAGGGCTATCCTTCGTGCCATCCATTTTCAGCTCGATAATCAACGGGTTGTTGACCAGGTGGAAGCCCTGGAGAGAAATGACTTTGAATCATTCCTAAAAATGGTGGTTGAATCGGGATACAGCTCATATATGTACAACCAGAATATCTATCCCGTTACAGATATCAGGGAGCAGAATGTTTCGCTTGCACTCGCGCTCAGCGATCTTGTGCTTAAGGGAGAGGGTGCCTGGAGGGTTCATGGGGGAGGCTTTGCCGGAACAATACAGGCCTTTGTACCTCAGCATCTGCTGGAAAAATATATAACCACACTGGAACATCTTTTTGGCAAAGGTTCCTGCCATAACCTCTTCATACGGGATCAGGGCGCCGGCAAGGTAGGTGTTTAGCGGCTTATACTTCTATAATTAATAAATCTAAAAACCTCAAAATGGGCTTGATCAGCGAAGAGTCATTCAATACAGTACATGGCGGCAGGCAGGTTCGCCTCGTAACCCTTAAGAACAATAAAGGGATGGCAGCGCAGATTACCAACTACGGTGCAATAATTGTAAGCATACTGGTGCCTGACCGGAAAGGTGTCCTGGCGGATGTAGTCCAGGGTTATGACACTTTTGATGAGTATATTAACGGCAACGGACCCTATATGGGGGCGATATGCGGGCGGTGTGCCAACCGTATCGCAGGAGGAAAATTCAGACTTTCTGGCATTGAGTATTCACTGGCAGTCAACAATGGACCGAACCATCTGCACGGAGGAATAAAGGGATTCGATAAGGTGGTGTGGGATATAACCAGCTCATCCTCTTCAGAAATACAGCTTTATTACATGTCACCCGACGGTGAGGAGGGTTATCCCGGCAACCTGGGCGTGTGGGTAACATACAGGCTGACCGACGATAACGAGTTGATTATTAATTTTCTGGCAGAAACAGACCAGGAAACTGTTGTAAACCTTGCAGGCCATTCATATTTTAATCTCTCAGGGGAGGGTTCCGGATCTGTTTATGATCATGAGCTGATGATAAATGCGGATTTTTTCACCCCGACCGATGAAACGTCAATTCCGACAGGCGAAATATTAAGCGTAAGGGGTACTCCGATGGATTTCACTCAATTCAGGAAGATAGGGTTATCGATCGACGAGGATTATGAACAACTTAGGTTTGGTGCAGGTTATGACCATAACTGGGTACTGAACCACAGGCCTGGGACAACGGGCCTCGCGGCAACTGCTTGTGACCCTGTTTCCGGAAGGGTGATGGATGTATATACAACGCAGCCCGGAGTTCAGTTGTATACAGCTAACTGGATAGACAACGAACCAGGTAAGGGTGGAAGGAAATATGGAAAAAGATGGGCATTTTGTCTTGAAACCCAGCATTTCCCCGATGCCGTAAATAAATCCCATTTCCCGTCAACCATACTGAATCCCGGCGAGAAATACGAGCATAACTGTATTTATAAATTCAGGATCATGTAATAGTTTAATATCGGAGCGTTTCAATCGGAGCGATATTATTATATCACTGAAATATAGAAACATAATTCAAAAGAACAGATTCGTCAAATAACTAAAAACTAAACTATGGAAAGCAAGAAGAACAGTTATCTGTTTCCCCTAATCGTGATGGCCTCGCTTTTTTTTCTTATCGGCTTTATCACAACCATGAATAATTCACTTATTAATTACCTGAAGGATGCCTTTAGTCTTAATGAAGTTGAGAAGCAGCTGC
>CAYRQY010000061.1:0-11680 GCA_964426435.1 uncultured Rikenellaceae bacterium
TATTTGCACCGATAACCGGCAGTAAAACCATAAGGAACGAAAATTTCGCCAGTTCGTCCCTCCTGTTGCCCATCATCATCCCGGTTGCAATTGTTGCACCCGACCGTGAGATGCCGGGAATGAGTGCAAATGCCTGGGCTATTCCAATTATAACTGAATCTTTCCAACCGATCTTTCTTTCCCTTTGCCTGGCGAAATGCCCGATGGCAAGAAGCAATGCCGTGACCAGCAACATCGAACCCACCACTTTCATATTACCGTCAAACAACCCGACTATTTCATCCCTGAGCAGCAGGCCTGCAATTCCGGCAGGAATCATCGATAAAAGCAGTTTTGATACATAAATTGTCTCCTCATTCATCCTGAAAGCAAGAGTGCCTTTCAGCAGGTGAAGGATCTCCTTGCGGAACACAACCAGTGTGCTTGCCACTGTTGCCCCATGAACTGCAAGGGAGAAATAGAAATTCTCAGAGGCATCTATTCCGAAAAGGGCCTTTCCGATCTCAAGATGACCTGAGCTGCTGACAGGCAAAAACTCTGTAAGTCCCTGGATAAGTCCAAGGATTATAGCTTCAATCAAGTTCATGGGGAATAATTATCAAAACTTACTTCTCCCGGTTTTTCGGGCGTTTCATTATAGCCCATATTTCGAAAATAAAACCAGCCAGAACCACAATCGGGGCCAGGGTTATCCTCCTGAAAGAGAAAATATCCTCACTGAACTCCTCCGGATTCTCTGCTTTACCCCCAAGCATAAGCAGGAAGCCCAGCACTATTATTCCAAAACCAATCGCAAGTAATTTGTAGTTCTCCGGACCGAGAGCAAAATTTGATTTATCCTTTTCCTTATTCTTTGTACTCATATCCTTCAATAATAAAGTTTATCCTCCGGCAGATCGAGGTATCTGTTGACTGACAGCCAGGTTGAAACAATGTTGATCAGAATGCCGGCTCCGATAATAAATACCCCAAGAAGAGCCAGCAGTCTTATGCTATCGTATGCAAACATTCTGAAGAATTCCTTCTCAATAAGATATAATAGCCCCATCAGCAGTGTCATTGCGATCAGCGCCGCAAGCACTCCGTGATAGATGCTTCTGATAACGAATGGTTTCCTGATGAAAGCCCTTGTTGCTCCCACAAGCTGCATGGTCCTTATCAGAAACCGCTTCGAATAGATTGAAAGTCTGATGGTATTGTTGATAATGGTTACGGCAATCAGAAACAGGAACGAGCTGATCACAAGCAGAAAAATGGCTATTTTCCTTACATTCTCATTGATCAGTATAAGGAGGGACTCCTGGTACAGAACCTCCTTAACAAACGGGTATTCAAGAATATACTTCTCAATCTTTGCGACACTGTCGGGACTTGTGTATCCGGCATAAAGGTAGACGTCAATTGAGGGAGGAAGAGGATTATCTCCAAGGAAGCTGATAAAATCTTCTCCCAGTTCCTCCTGCATCTTCACTGCTGCCTGCTCTTTTGAAACATATTCTGTCGATTTAACGTAAGGTTTTGCGTCAAGGTCCTTCTGGAGCATCCTGATGTCGGCTTCCCTTGCCGCATCATCAAGCATAACCGAGAATGAAAGGCTTTCGCGGAAATAATCAGAAAGCTCCTTTGCATTTATCAGCACCAGTCCCAGCACCCCAAGCAGAAAAAGAACAAGCGAAACGCTTATAACAAGCGTAATATATGAGCTTCTTAGCTTCGTAACCGGTGCTGATGTCTCCCTTCCTTTCACTATCTCAATCCCGCTTCTACCTGTTCAACCACCGTCATCCATCCGAACTCATCCGGTTCGTCACCGTTCTGGATTCCCGTAAGCTTATTGTAAAGCCTGGTGGTTACCGGCCCCGGCATGCAATCAGTGCTGTACTCATAAACCTTGTTTGTGGCGGGATCAAAAATTTTCGCTATGGGAGTTATGACTGCTGCAGTCCCGCAGGCTCCTGCTTCGGTAAATGTTTCCAGTTCTTCAACAGGCACAGGCCGGCGCTCTGTTTTCATTCCCATGCTTTCGGCGAGGGCAATGAGACTCCTGTTGGTTATTGAATCAAGTATAGAACCCGATTTGGGGGTAATGTATGTATTATCCTTTATACCGAAGAAATTTGCGGGCCCGCATTCGTCAATATATTTCTTTTCCCTGGCGTCGAGGAAAATAGCGTTGGAATAGCCCATATCCTTCGCCGCGATAACGGCTCTGAGGCTTGCCGCGTAGTTTCCTCCCACCTTTAAAGTGCCGGTCCCCAGCGGGGCTGCCCTGTCGTATTCCCTGCAAATCATCATGTTGACAGGCTTGAAGCCCTCCCTGAAATAGGGTCCGACCGGGGTGACAAAAACGATAAATGTATATTCCTTTGAAGGTTTGACACCTACCTCCGGCCCGCTTCCGTATAGGAACGGCCTTATGTAGAGTGTGGCTCCCGAGCCGTATGCGGGCATAAAGCGCCTGTTCAGCCTGATAACCTCAAAGAGAGCCTCCCTGAAAAGTTCAACAGGCAATTCGGCCATAATGATTCCGGCAGCGGAGTGAATGAAGCGACGTGCATTATCTTCCCATCTGAACAACCTTATTCTGCCGTCTTTCCCCATATAGGCCTTCAGCCCCTCAAAGGCTTCCTGTCCGTAATGAAGGGCTGTTGCTGCAATGTGAATATTAATATACTCGGAATCTGATTTTTCCAGAATGCCCCATTTGCCGTTCCTGTAAACGCAACGGATATTGTAATCAGTTTTTATATACCCAAATGGCAGATTTTTCCAGTCGGTATTTTCCATAGCGGATATTTTTGAATCTGGCGTAAAAGTACATTTTTAAAAATAATCCCTGAACTATTTTCTGACCGAAATACCATTAATCGTCAAACAATCCCGAGTCCGGCAATCTGGTCAACTGACGATACTCCCCTCATAAGCCTTGCGCTGCCGGTAAGGAACTCATGCTCGAGAAGAAGATCCTTCTGCATGATCTTCCATGTATTTTCGCTCACACTCCTGCCATACTCCTTCCTCTCCCTGAACAGCTTTCCCGTCAGTTCCGGAAAATCAACTCTGCCCAGGTACTCGTACCGGGCATCGTGAAGTATCTTGTCAGCCAGGCTTTTCTGCATATCAAACCACGAGTTGCGTATCATTTCACTGACCGCCCCTATGGTCACATCGTCAAATCCCCTCGAGTGCAACACCTTTTCCATGTACAGAACAGAGGTTTCAGCCGGCCTTTCGTAATCGTAAATATAACCGCTCAGCAGAAAAACAGAGGCAAGTTTCAGTATTACATATTCTTCCTCCGGCAGCTGCTCAGCCGTGGCAAGCAGTTCCGCCTGGTTAATGATGCTTTTTACCATTGCGGTGTTGTGAAAATAGAGGTTGGGGGAGGCTTCATCATTATATGTCTTTACAACAAGATCCTCGATATCCTGAATCTTGATTATCTGAAGCTTCTGCATGAATCTGCCGTTTGGCTCACCATCTTCACCGGCCAGCTCCGGAATGATGCCGTTTACAAAATACATATCAAGCTCTCCCTTATACTTTACAGGCATCTTACCCCTGTATTCGCAGGTGAAGAAGTCTTTTACAAACTCGTAGGTGGTGCCGGAGATGTTTACCCTGCCTCCCTCGCTCGACGATTCCATCCTGCTTGCGGTATTGACCGTATCACCCCAGATATCGTATGATAATTTCTTCTGCCCGATAACACCTGCCACGACCGAACCGGTGTGTATACCTATTCGTATATCCCAGTATTTTAATCCTTCGGTCTGTGATTTCTTCTTAAGCTTCTCCATATAAGCCTGCATCTCAAGCGCAGCAAGCGTTACCTCAACCGGATTGGTCCTGTTCTTTTCAGGAATTCCCCCGGCACACATATAGGCGTCACCTATTGTCTTTATCTTTTCAATCCTGTATTTCTCGACCACCGAATCGAAGTGAAAAAAGAATTTATCAAGCTCGTCGATCAGAACCTCCGGGTTCATTTCCTCTGCAATCTGTGTAAAACCCTGAATATCAGAAAACAGAACTGTTACAAAATTATACTTTATTTTTGCAGCCTTACCCTTGATCATAATCTCATCGGCCGTATCCTTTGGAAGCACATTGGCCAGAAGATTCTCCGACCTCTCCTTTTCAACAATCAGATCTTCCGTCCTTTTATTGATAATTTGCTCAAGGAGATGCTGCCTGCGCGCAAATCTGAGATTAAGGATCTCGTAGAGAGCCCAGACAATCAGTAGAAGGAGAACTCCGTAAACAGCAGCCGCCACACGGGAAAAATACCACAATGGCCTGATCCTGAAAGCGAAAGGATCTGCCTCAACAATCACGTTATCCGGACCTCTCGCTTTCGCCCTGAGATAATAATTACCACCAGGAAGGTTTGTGTATTCCTTTTCGGAGCCGTTCCTCCACGAACTCCATTTCTTATCATAGCCTTCAAGAAAAAACTGCATGTCAGATCCACCGGCAGCTTCATACACGAACAAAATGTTATTTTCCCTGTAACTGAGCTTTAAAGTCTCCGGTAAAGATCCGGGTATAATAGTTGTCTCTCCGTTGATTACAATCTCTGAAAGGATAGTCTTTTCTCCTCTCCCGTTACTTTCCTGTCCTTCAAGCGGGACAATGACAACTAACAGGATCAGGAAAGTTCCGCATAAAAGAATTAAACTCCTGAACCTCGACATGTTTTCGGTGCATGAAACCATTCCAAATGTAGCATATTACGTATACAGGTGCAAGCGAAAGAGCATTTTTGAGTAATTTTACCGGCAATTTCAACGACAGCTAATGGAACTGGTATTCGCATCAAACAACAAAAACAAGATAAGGGAGATCAATAATATAATCGGTGACAGCTTCAGGCTGCTCAGCCTCTCCGATATTAACATGCCGGAAGATATCCCCGAGAATGAGCCGACACTGGAGGGAAATGCCCTTGCCAAAGCCAGGCACATTTACCGTGCTACAGGAATGGATGTTTTTGCTGATGATACCGGACTGGAGATTCATGCCCTTGACGGCCTTCCCGGGGTGAATTCTGCACGATTCGCCGGTGAAAACAAGGATTCTGAAGCTAATATAGAGAAGGTACTGTTGATGCTTGAGGATAAAGAGGACCGGAAGGCACGGTTCAGAACAGTGATAGCTCTCATAATTGATGGCATGGAATACCTGTTTGAAGGAACCGTTGAAGGGGTAATACTCAGGGAAAAAAGAGGCACTGAAGGTTTCGGTTATGATCCCGTGTTTATACCTGAGGAGAAAGGCCTGACATTCGCAGAGATGAGCCTTGAAGAGAAGAACAGGATCTCCCACAGAGCGAGGGCCTTTGAGAAGCTCCGGGAGTTCCTTGTCCGGAAAGTCCGGCCGGACAATAAAGAGGCCAATTAGCTGTTTTTATCCCTGATGGGCAGGGTTTCGTTTATAGCGGGATTTCTACTGCTGTTCCTCCAGGCAGAGAGTCAGGTTCCGGTCGGATCGTGGACCGATCACCTTGCGTACAACACTGCTCAGTCTGTCGCTGTCGGTCAGGGTAATGTATATGCATCAACGGGGTCCTCGATAATCGTTTACAACAGGGAGTTTTCCGAACTCAAACGGCTTTCGAAGGTCAACGGCCTCTCCGAAACAGGAATAAGTTCAATTGCCTGGTCGGAGGAGAATTCGATGCTGATAATTGCCTATGAGAACACCAATATTGACCTGGTTCATAAAAGCATTATTTACAATATTCCGGATATAATGAACAAATTCATACCCGGGAAGAAAAGGATTAACCGTGTAAGGACTTACGGAACATTTGCATACCTGGCATCCGGATTCGGGATAGTGGTTGCCGATCCCGTAAAGAAGGAGATAAAGGATACATGGAGACCGGGTCCCGACGCCGCCGGCTGTGAGGTGTACGATATTGCCTTCGGCGGAGGCAGGATATATGCAGCAACAGAAAAGGGTGTCTGGTACGCTGACATTACTGATCCGGGACTCTCTTATTTCGGCAACTGGAACCGCATTCATAACCTTCCGTCGCCGGATAACATCTATACGCATATTATTTACGCCGGGGGAAGAGTTTATGTAAACGAATCAAATCCATCCCCGTTATCTGATATTGTTTATGCTGTTGACAAAGATGTCACCACTTTCGAGAGTATCCCCGACAATAAAAATAAATCACTTGATCAGACTGCTGACGGGTTCACCATCTCCTCGCCCGGTTCAGTCAGGCACTATTCTGCCACAGGAGCTCTCAGGAATACTATCTCATCATACGGCTGGGGGGTGCCAAATATATCACAGGGAATTATTGAGGGCAATGGCATCTGGCTGGCTGACCTGAACTACGGACTTATCAGGGGCGAGAATCTGTCCCTTTTCACCAATCTTGCACTCACCGGACCGGCAGGCAATAATGTTACATCTATTGTATCAGGTGAAGGCACAACAATTTTATGCGGAGGCGGAGCCGACAGGAACTGGACTCCGCTCGGGAGATCATTCCAGGTTTCAGTCAACCGGGATTTTACTTATTCAGCAATAACCTCCGGAACGGTGCACGATCCGATGAGAGCCGTTATAATGAAGGGGAACAGCCGGAGATTCTTCGTATCGACCTGGGGCTCAGGAGTGCTTGAATATGAGAACAATATCCTTAAGAACCACTACACCCCGGCAAACTCTCCGCTCCAGCAATTTATTCCCGGAACAAATGATTCGAGAATATGCGGAATAGCTGCCGATCCTTCCGGAAACCTGTGGATTGCCCAGTCGGGAAGCACCAGTAGTATAAGGGTGCTCAAAGCGGATGGCAGCTGGATATCAATCCCGATACAGATCGATGCCCCGGTCGCAGGAGACATGATCATTACATCAGCGGGGCATAAATGGATAATTCTGCCGGGAGGATATGGTATTTTTATCCTGGATGATAATAAGACTCCGGAAAATTTCTCCGACGACAGATATAAGAGAATCCCGGTAAGGGACTCCGAGAACCGATTGTTTCCTTCTCTCTTTTCCCTGGCGGAGGATCTTGACGGAACGATTTGGATAGGCACTGATCAGGGGCCGGTAATATATCACGATCCGGTCAGGATCTTTGAAGATGATCCGGGGGCAGCCAGGATAAAGATCCCGCGCGATGACGGTACCGGCCTCGCAGATTATCTCCTGGGCACCGAAATTATTACCTCAATAGCAGTCGACGGGGGCAACAGGAAATGGCTTGCCACCGCAGGATCGGGTGCTTACCTGATTTCCGGTGACGGAACCGCACTCCTGAAACATTATACCAGATCAAACTCTCCCCTTCTCTCCGACTCACTTACCTCCGTGGCCGTTGATCAAAAGTCGGGGGAGGTCTGGTTCGGCACCTCCCGGGGCGTGGTTTCTTTAAGGGGTGAAGCTACCTCAGGAGCTGACCGCTTCACTCAGGTCTATGCTTTCCCTAATCCGGTTAGAGAGGACTTTCACGGAAATGTCACGATAACAGGGCTTATCAGGAATACCCGCATCAAGATAACAGACATCAGCGGGAACCTGGTTGGTGAAACAGTCTCGGAAGGAGGCCAGGCTTCATGGGACCTGAAAGGATACAACGGTCAGCGTGTTTCGACAGGGGTATACATTATCTTCGGATCGAGCTCCGATGGTTCATCGTCATTTGTAACAAAGATACTGGTAGTAAGATAATTCCTAATCCGTAACCAGACTCTGAATTCTCTCAATCTGCAGCTGTTTGTTAACCTCTCTCAGGCTCCTGGCGGTATTTGTAAAATACTGGTGCCCCGATATGAATTTGACCTGCAATTTGTTCCATTCGTTGAGTGAACTCATTTTATTCTGGGCCTTAAGTTCCTCAAAAAGGGTGTTGGAAACAGGAATAAAATCACTCCTTCCAAGATAATCGAGATCGGAGTCGCACATTATGCTTTCAAGAAGGTCTCCGGGCTGAGGGGGCAGACGCGTGGCCATTATCAGTGAACATATCCTGTCAATCTGCTCCGGTGTATAGCCGAATCCCGGAAGCATCTCCCTTGCCAGGAGCGTACCATGGTATTCGTGATTGTCGTAAGCTACCGTATGCCCTGCATCATGGAACAAAGCCGCGGTCTTCAGGAGGAGAATCTCTTCGTCGGTGCATCCCTCGGCCCAGCCGATAAGCTCAACCTCGGTTACGACATCCACCGTGTGCTTGACATTATGGTAATAAAGATAACCTGGCAGGTCCTTTTCAAGCTTGTCAAGCACTATTTCCTGGATATCGGTAAACTGGATCAGTCCGAATTTTACCCTGAAAGCATCATTGGGGACCACTCCCTTACCATCGACGGAATAATCGGGCTTAATGCCCTTTACCCTGTACATCTGAAGATCTCCCTTGTATTTGACCGGAAGCTTCCCGTAATACTCACAGTCGAAAAACTCCTTCACCAGCTCGTAGGTCATTACGGAAATCAGCACCGATCCGTTCTCCGAAACAGCTTCTATGCGGCTTGCAGTATTGACCGTATCGCCTTTAATATCATAGCTGATCTTCTTTTTACCTGATATTGAAGCAGTGACAGGGCCGGTATGTATCCCGGTCTTCAGTTCCCAGATCCTCTCCCCCTCTTTTCTTAACGCCGATTCATGCTTCTCAAGGAAAGCCCTCATCTCAATGGCTGCCATAACAACATCCACCGGGTTTGTAATGTTCTTCACCGGAATGCCCCCAGCGCACATAAAGGTATCCCCGATGGTTTTGATCTTCTCAATATTGTATTTCCTGACTATCGATTCAAATTCAAAGAGTATCTGATCAAGCTCATCCATAACGGCTGTAGATTCCAATCCCTCTACAAGCTTTGAGAACCCATGGATATCCGTAAAAAGGACTGTGGCCATATTGAACTTAAGGGTCTTCTCCTTCTGCCCTGAATCTGCTTCGGCCCCGGCTTGCTGTTGCGCTGGTTTCTCAAGAAGGGCCTTCATCTTAACATTCTCCTGTAAAAGCTTCTCATTCAGCTTCTCGAGCTTTCGTAAATGTTCCTCAAGTTCCTGGTTTTGCCTTGCCAGACGGGCTATCCGCCTTACAAGCTCTTCGTTGCTGGTTCCAGTCATTCTGCAGTGTATTGACAGGTAAATATAAGAAAATATCTGTACCTGTAGGTTTGATTTACTTTACTCTTAATTTTGCAGGGCAATACCTTATATTATGATTGCCAAGACCAGAGCAATTGTGCTGCACCAGATAAAATATTCCGACACGGGTATAGTTGCGCAGATGTATACACGGCAATCCGGAAGACAATCATTCCTCATCAGGGGTATGAGAAACAGGAAATGCGGCAAACATAACGTTTTGTTCCAGCCGATGTTCATCCTTGACCTTGTCACTTATCAGAAAGAGTCGAGGAGCATGCAGATGCTGAAGGAGTTCTCGGTATCGTATGCACCCTCGGGTATCTATTCAGACAGTTTCAAGAACTGTATCTCCATTTTTCTTGCAGAAGTGCTCTCTTCGGTCCTGAGAGAAGAGAGCGCCAACGAGCCCCTGTTTGATTATATTGAGGATTCCATCCATTATTTTGATAAAAGTACCTCCGGCACCCCTAATTTTCATATCGCCTTTCTCTCATCACTCTCGGGATTTCTTGGGTTTGAACCCGGCCGGAGAACTGACGATTCGGAACAATATTTTGATATGCTCGACGGCAGGTTTGTCACTCTGCCGCCTGTTCACGGCAACTATGCGCCGCCGGGGATTTCCGGCGTTCTGGCCCGCTTCTTCAGCGCCTCATTTGAATCGGCCGGTGATATACCGCTTACGGGAAGTGTGCGAAATGAGGTTCTTGAAACCATCTTAAGGTATTACTCACTCCATCTCCCCGGCCTCAGGAAAATCAATTCGATAGGTGTTATGAAGGAGATTTTCAGGTGAAACACTCTTGAAACCGGAATATTTTTCCATATCTTTATTTCAATAAATCAGGAGATTAGATGACTATTATCCCATCCCTTGTTAAACGGCTTAATGCCAATCGCATAGATCAGATCGAGCACTTCAGGAGAAATCCGGCCGATGTCCAGGAGAAGGTGCTGATGAGGATCCTGGAGAAGGCCGCCGCGACAGAGTGGGGAAGGAGTTATGATTACCGGTCAATAAGATCCGTGAGAGATTACCAGTCGAGAGTGCCCCTACAGAGTTACGAAGACCTGATGCCATGGGTTGAAAGGATAAGAAATGGTGAAGAGAATCTCCTCTGGCCGGGTGAAATAAAATGGTTTGCCAGATCGTCCGGCACAACGTCAGCCAGGAGCAAGTTCATCCCAATCAGCCGGGAATCGCTCGAGGAGTGCCATTACCGCGGGGCACGTGATCTTCTGATAATATACATGCTGAATAATCCCGATACGAGAATCTTCCCGGGCAAGGGGCTTATTCTCGGCGGGAGTCACAGTATAAACCGTTTCAGCAACAAATCTCTTTATGGCGACCTCTCAGCCATACTGATAGAAAATGCGCCGCCCTGGGTTGAACTGGTAAGAACACCCGTGAAGAAAATCGCACTTCTCGAGGATTTCGAGCAAAAGCTTGATATGATAATCAAATCCACCATCAACGAGAATGTCACCAATATTTCAGGAGTTCCTTCCTGGTACCTGGTCCTGATCAAGCAGATGCTTGCCTTCACCGGAAAATCAAATCTTATTGAGGTATGGCCCAATCTTGAGGTATTTTTCCACGGAGGCATCAGCTTCAACCCGTACAGGGAGCATTACAGGAAACTAATCGGCAGCGACAGGATGAAATACATGGAAACATTTAATGCTTCGGAAGGCTTCTTCGGCATTCAGGATGATCCGTCCGTAAACGATATGCTTCTTATGCTCGACTATGGCGTCTTTTTTGAGTTTATACCCCAGGATAGACTTAACGATAGCTGCCCTGCAGCCTGTACCCTTGGCGAGGTTGAAAAGGGCAGGAATTATGCCATGGTCATTTCAACAAGCGGAGGCCTCTGGAGATATATGATCGGGGATACAGTGGTCTTTACTGAAACCAATCCTTTTAAGTTCGTAATTTCAGGGCGCACAAAACACTTTATTAATGTATTCGGAGAAGAGGTGATCGTCGACAACGCCGATAAAGCCATTGAGACGGCTTGCCGTTCAACAGGAGCCGTTGTCTCCGATTATACGGCAGGACCCGTGTTTACAGGAACCGAATCGAAAGGTTCGCACGAATGGCTCATTGAGTTTGAACAGGTTCCCCGCGACCTGTCTGAGTTTATTGAGGCTCTGGATGCGGCATTAAAATCGGTCAACTCAGATTATGAAGCCAAAAGGTTTAAGGATCTGAATCTTGTAATGCCGGTGGTAAGAGCGGTCCCTCCCGGCACTTTTAATAAATGGCTTAAGGCCAATAATAAATTCGGAGGACAAAACAAGGTGCCAAGACTTTCAAACACGAGGGAATATATTGAGGAACTGTATAAGTTTATAGAAAGGAAAACATAAAGGCCAAAGGGTATAAGGGTGCAGAGGTTCAGGGGTGCAGGGGCATAACGGCTCAGCGGCTCAGCGGCATAACGGCACAACGGCACAACGGCATAAAGGCACAGCGGCTCAGCGGCTCAGCGGCATAACGGCACAACGGCATAAAGTCTGTAGCCGGGAACCGGGC
>CAYRQY010000062.1:0-11620 GCA_964426435.1 uncultured Rikenellaceae bacterium
TGCAAGCAGCACTTCGCGGATCCTTATATCATCGAGAAGGTTCCACTTGTCGTCAACAATATAAAGGACATTCAGGGTTTCGGAATCGTGACCGAATTTCCTAATATGCTCAAGAGTCTGGCTTACAGTGAAGTGAGATTTGACTGCAACATATTCAGGTGTCATGAGCCTCCCGATGCTCTCTTCAGGATACCCGAGAAGCTGTATGGTTATCTTCCGCTCCTCAGGCGAAAGTAACTGGATCAGACGCTGTGAGACCTGACCGGGCAGCTCCTCGAGAAATGCCGTCCGGTCGTCAGGATCGAGGTCATTAAGCAGTTCTGATAATTTGTAGGCTTTTCGTGCAAGCTCCTCTATGACCTGTTCCTGCTTATCATGACTGAGGAGCTGAAATGTATCCTTTGCCTGTGCTTTCGTAAGCAGGCGAAAGATCAGGACATCCTCGCCTTCGGCAAGCTCCTCTATTATTTCTGCTATACGCACAGGGTCGATCAGCGAGAGCTCCTGCCTTATCTTCTTCCAGTCCTTCCTATCAATCAGCTCCGTGAAATGTGCTATCAGTTCTGTCATGGTTCCGGCCTCCCGGGGTTATATAATTTCTTTGTTAATAATGAGAATCATCAATAGTTAAGGCTGGTTCAGTCGATTTTCAGTTTCACCACAATCTTCCTTACCATAGAGTTATCGGTGTATTTCAGTCCGGGGCGATGAGCATCTTCTGGAAAGAAAATAAAGAATTTTTCAGGACCTGCCTCATAATTAACTTCCTTAACGATTTCGAAGAATTCGATATCCCTCTCCGGATCATATGATTCATGCAATGTTCCTTTTTCTGCCAGCGGGGCTATCCCTATCATTTCCCGTCCGGTTGCAACGTACTGAATATCGATGTACTTTCTGTGAGCCTCGTACAGAGCATCTTCCTCATTCTTTGTAAGATATTCGCTAACAGAAACATACAGATTGTCACCATCGATATCATACCGTTTCAGCTCAAGCTTCGACAGATCATTATCCCTCAGAAACCTGAAAGCGGCATCCCACCGTTCGGGATTCGCGAACCATGAGGCTGCCAGTGCCTGCCTGTTGACAGAAGCATCCGGAGAAATGTTCCAGCCGTTTTTCCATTCTCCCTTTGTAAACCATTTATCGAGTTTATCCCGGCTCCATCCTGAAGGATCGTTTTTGCCGGCACAACCGGTCATGGCTGCAAGTACTGCCAATACCATAAATCTGCAGAATAAGTGTTTCATAATAAAACTATTAATAAATCAACCTGATTATATCCGTTCCCGGAGGAGTATGTTTCTGAGTTCGTTGGGGGTAATTTTCTCTTTAGCCACACCACCTTCGGCTATTGTTATGCCCCCCGACTCCTCGGATACTACTATTACCAGGGCATCTGAATGTTCTGAGAGACCTATGGCTGCGCGGTGCCTCATTCCAAAGCGTGCCGGCAGCATCACCTGGTCGGTGACGGGAAGGGGACATCTTGCTGCGAATATTTTCCCGTCCTCTATCAAAACAGCTCCGTCGTGGAGTGGTGAATTCTTGAAAAAGATGGTTTCAATAAGCTCTGCACTTATCCTGGCATTTATTATCTCCCCTCCTTCCGAATACAGATCAAGACTGCTCTTTCTTCCAACAACGATCAGCGCCCCTGTCTTCCTGCCTGCCATCGACTCCACTGCCCTTACTATCTCCTCTGCTTCCCTCGGACTGCTTTGCTCCTCATCCACCGATGCAAAGATCTTTCTCAGGGAGAACCTCCGGCTGGTTATATACCTGTTGCCGATAATAAGGAGAAACCTCCTGACTTCCTGCTGAAACACAATAATCAGTGCAATAACCCCAACCCCTATCACCTGTCCGAAAAGGGCGCTTATAAGCTCCATATTGAGCGCCTTGACAAGCAGCCAGAAGAGATAAATGAAAAAAATCCCGATAAATATGCTTAATGCGGCAGTCCCTCTTATCAGCTTGAAGAGCTGAAACAGAATTATGGCAACCAGAAAAATATCTATTATATCGAGGATGGTTATGTTGAATCCCATATTTCTTGAATCTTCAGTAAAGTTAATCAAACATTTCTTTTTTTCGGAGCGGTTCCGTAAGTCTTATTGCCTGAACAGCCTCCTTTACGTCATGAACCCTGAGGACGTCTGCGCCTTTGAGAAGAGCCACGGTGTTAAGGACAATGGTTCCGTTAAGCGAGTCCTCAGGAGTAATCTCAAGCGTTTTCCATATCATTGATTTCCTTGATAATCCCACCATAAGCGGCAGGCCGGCAATTGAAAAATCCCCCAGGTTATCCAGAATCTCAAAATTATGCTTTATGGTTTTGCCAAAACCGAATCCGGGATCGATTATCAGGTCCTTCACTCCCGATGAATGAAGCCTGTAGATCCTTTCACCGAACCAGCTCAGCAATTCCGCCACAACATCATCATAAACCGGGTTATTCTGCATGGTTCCGGGATTGCCCTTCATGTGCATCATAACGTAAGGGACATTCAGCCTTGCCACCAGCGGGAACATTCCGGCATCAGCCTCGCCACCCGAAATGTCGTTGATCATGTCTGCTCCGCACTCCTCAACTGCCTCGCCGGCAATGTCAGCCCTGAAGGTATCGATGGAAATTACCGTGTAAGGGAATTCTTTGCGTATAAGTTTCACTGCCCCGAGTACCCTCTCCCCCTCCTCACCGGCTGTAATGTCTTCTGCACCCGGTCTTGATGAATAACCTCCCACATCGATGATATCTGCGCCATCAGCAATCATCCGCGAAACTGCCTCCATCATATCCGATTGGTGGAGAAACCTGCTGCCTTTGTAAAATGAATCCGGTGTAACGTTTATGATGCCCATTACCCTTGGCCGCGAAAGGTCCATTAGCCTCCCCCTGAAGTTGATGTAAACCGGTTTTGCCCTCAAAACATTTTAAGTTTATCTGTCCGAAAGTACCACTTTTTGAGGAAATGACAACATCCTTATTTTTTCCGTATTGCCTTTTAAGTTTGAGGTGAGGTTATTACATTTGTAGCGAAAGAAATCGCTTTATAATGAAGCTTATTGTTATCGAGGGGGTTGACGGTTCAGGCAAATCAACGCAGATAAAACTCCTCAGGGATTTTTTTACCGGGAGCAATCACAGGTGCGAGTATCTCCATTTTCCCAGGACCGATGCACCATTCTTCGGAGAGCTGATCGCCCGCTTTCTCAGGGGCGAGTTCGGGTCGCTGAACGAGGTTGATCCTTATCTTGTAGCATTGCTTTATGCCGGCGACAGAAAAGATGCGGCACCAACCATCAGTGAGTGGCTAAGGCAGGGTATTTTCGTTCTGCTCGACAGATACACTTACTCCAATATCGCCTACCAGTGTGCAAAAATTAAGGATCCGGCCAGCAGGGAAGCACTAAGGAGATGGATACTTGCCCTTGAATTCAGGCACTTTGGCATCCCGGAGCCGGAACTCAGCATATTCCTGGATGTTCCTGCCGCATTCACCGAGCATAAGCTCACAAGCCTTAGAAATGGGACAGACAGGTCATACCTCGACGGGAGCCGCGATATTCACGAGGAGAATCTGCTCTTCCAGAAAAGAGTCAGGGACATCTACATTGATTCTGCGCTGACTGACAGCAGGCTTGAAGTTATTAACTGCAGCGACCCCGATGGGGAGATGATGCCTGCTGAAGAAATATCCGGAATGATAGTGAAAATTATAAGGGAACGGAAACTGATATAAGATGAAAATACTTAATACAATAAGCAGAATAATAATCGGAACTGTTTTTATTTTCTCGGGAGTGGTAAAAGCAATCGATCCGCTTGGATCGGCATATAAATTCGGCGACTACTTTCAGGCCTTTAACCTTGGGTTTCTTCAATTTCTGGCACTGCCTCTCGCCATTTTCCTTTTTACTGCAGAATTCCTTGCCGGTTTTGCAGTGCTGACCGGTTACAGGGCAAAACCGGGAATATGGGCTGTAATGATAATGATGCTTATATTCACTCCGCTCACCTTTATCCTGGCCCTTACAAACCCTGTTTCAGACTGCGGCTGTTTCGGGGATGCAATACACCTGACGAACTGGCAGACTTTTTTCAAGAACATTTTCCTGATAGTTCCTGCAATATTCCTTTTCCTGAAACGCAATGAAACAGGTCAGTTGTTCAGTCCTCTCACAGAGTGGTCAATAATCTCCGGAATGGGTATTGCCATAGTGATCTTTGCATTCCTGAATCTCCGGTTTCTGCCTGTTAAAGATTTTCTTCCCTACAAACCGGGCACCTACATTCCCGACAAAATGATCATTCCCGAAGGTAAGCCTGTCGACCAGTATGAGACAACATTCATCTATGAGAAGGAGGGTCAGAGGAGAGAATTCACCCTCGACAACTATCCTCATGATGATACAGCGTGGGTGTTTGTTGATCAGATTTCCCGGCTCGTTAAAAAGGGTTATGAACCGCCTATAAACAATATCAGTATTATGTCGGCAGATCATGAGGACCTGACGGACAGGATATTGTATGATGAAGGCTATACCCTCCTGATGATCTCCAGGAAACTGGAAGAAGCCGGCGAAAAGAAGCTGAGCGCAGGTTTTGAACTCGGAAATCATTGCATATCAAACGATATCTCATTCTATGTGCTCACGGCATCGGGTTCGGCGGAGCTGATGAGCTACAATGACAATTTTATGTTCTGCATGGTGGATGACATCACCCTGAAAACAATGGTACGATCAAACCCGGGTTATATGCTTCTCAGGAACGGTACCATCATAGGCAAGTGGTCGTGGGCAACCCTGCCTGACAAGGAGTGGTTCTCGGGTGATCTCGAGGGAAAACGCATTGATTCGCTGAACAACAGAAATGAGTCACTTACCGTTATTATTATTATTCTGGCGCTCATATTTGTGATTCTTTCACTTAGGATTATGCCAGCAAAAACTGCAAAAAAAGAAGATTAACATTATAACAGAATTAATTATGAGAAAAAAAATTGTTGCCGGCAACTGGAAGATGAACATGGAACTTACTGAAGGTTTGAAATTTGCGGAATCAGTGGATAATTATTTCAGGAAGAATCCGGCAAAATCGGTCGTGGTGATCATGTGCACACCCTACATACACCTCGCGGGTGTATCAGAAATACTTAAAGGAGGCTTTGTCCGCCTGGGAGCGCAGAATTGTGCCACGGAAGTATCGGGCGCATATACCGGTGAAGTGTCGGCGGCAATGATCAGGAGCACCGGGGCGGATTATGTTATTATAGGGCATTCTGAAAG
Organism: uncultured Rikenellaceae bacterium; assembly: GCA_964426435.1. Lineage (GTDB taxonomy): Bacteria > Bacteroidota > Bacteroidia > Bacteroidales > VadinHA17 > LD21. The sequence goes on from CAYRQY010000062.1 coordinate 5,299, forward strand.
AAGAACCTACTACCACGAGGATGATAAATTGCTGAACAAAAAGACATTAATGGCGGTTGCTTCAGGTCTTGAGGTCATATTCTGCTGCGGTGAGGTCATACAGGAGAGGGAATCGGAAGATCATTTCAACGTTGTCAGCCGCCAGCTGAAAGAAGGATTATTTACCCTTCCCGAAGAGGAGTTCAGGAAAACAGTGATAGCCTATGAGCCGGTATGGGCGATTGGAACCGGGCTGACGGCTACTCCTGACCAGGCCCAGGAGATGCATGCATTTATCAGGGATCTTGTGAGGATCAGGTACGGGAGCAGCTGCGCTGAAGAGACCACAATTCTATACGGAGGAAGCTGCAAGCCGTCAAATGCTGCAGAGATATTCTCCCGGCCCGATGTCGACGGCGGCCTTATTGGAGGGGCATCGCTGAAACTGGATGATTTTGTTGCCATAGCAGAAGCTATTTAAACTGATGAACTCATAATGACAGCTACTTTCAGGGTTATATTCGCTCTGATACTCTCTGCGGTACCTGTAACCATACTACCCCAGGCAAGACAGGTTTTTTCGGGAGATCCTGAAAGATACCGGACTGAGCTGCTTTCATTTATGGGTGCCAACCTCTCGGAAGAACAACTGTCGAATGTAAACGCATTCCTGGTTAAATGGGACAGCTCCCTTTTTTCCGGCGTAAACAGATACCGTATTCTCGACCTCTCGAGCCAGCTAGCCGGCAGACAGATGAGAGCCGTACCACATTTCTATGAATTCCTTAAAACCCTGAATGACTTTGTGGACTACAAGCGGGATGTGGATTTCCTGTCATACTGGCTTATGGGACTGAGCGAAACGCTTTTCGGGAAAGGCATGTCGAACGAATCGCTGGTTCTCTATTTCAGGAACACGAGCCTTCTGATAAGGGAGAATATCCTGTATAATTCAGGGACAGTAAGATGGAAGGTGAAGCATGATGACTTAAGGTATATCCACGATACCGTATTCAAGATCATGGTCAGCAATGCCACACTTACATGTTATTCACAGAAAGACAGCACCGAGATCTATAATGTATCGGGAGCCTATATTCCGGATATTCAGCAGTTTATTGGAAACAGGGGTACAGTCACCTGGGAAAAGGCCGGCTATCCACGGGATGATGTATACGCTGAAATGTTGAACTACAGGATTAATCTGACAAGAAACAGTTTTTCATGCGACTCTGCCAGACTCATACATAAAACCTATTTCGGGGAGCCAGTTTACGGTGAACTCAGAGATCAGGCAACCAGTGCTACAGTAAAGGAAAGAGCAGTCTTCCCCAGGTTCGAGACCTATATGAAACATTTCAGGATAAAGAATATATACGAGGGAGTGGATTATGAAGGAGGTCTTCTTTTTGAAGGTGCAAGCGTAAAGGGGAAGGGCGAAGCCTTCAATCCCGCAAAGATAAGCCTGAGCAGGAATGACACTCTCTTCATGAAATTACGCTCTCCCGAATTTACTTTTTCAATAAATGCCCTTACATGTGCCGAGGCCGAATCGAGTCTTTACCTGGGAAGTGATTCAATATACCATTCCAACCTGGGATTCTCGTACAACGTTACAGACAGGCAGGCAAGCCTTCTGCGCACCAATAACCCTATTTCCAGAAGCCCTTACTACAACTCTTATCACAACCTGGATATGTATTTTGAAAGCCTGCTGTGGGACATGAAAGGTTCAAGAGTGGTTCTTTCGAGGGCCCGTGGCGCATCCCTGGGACAGGCAGTCTTTGAGTCGGTCTCTTCCTTCAATGCAAAATACTTCCTTCAGCTTATGGGACTGGACCAGTACCACCCGCTCAGCCGCCTCAAGCAGTTCAGCGAATGGTATTATTCTGAAACTTTCCCGGTTACAGAATTTGCAAAGTGGCTCAACAAGTCTGAAGAGGCTGTAACCGGACTCTGTATTGATCTGGCTAACAGGGGATTTATCTTCTACGACCGGGCCAGCAAGGAAGTTACACTTAAGAAAAAGGTGACTGACTTTATCGATTTCTTCACCCGCAAGAAAGATTATGATGTAATCTCCGTGATCAGCGAAACAAAAGCTCCAGTGGATAATGCTGTTCTCGATCTCAACGATTTCAGGATCAGGGTGAACGGTGTCAGGGGCGTCTTTCTGAGCGATTCCCAGAGAGTGGCTATCTATCCTTACCAGCAGAAGCTGGCTATCGGAAAGAACCGAAGCCTGGAGTTCGACGGAGTGGTGGAAGCAGGACTTTTTACAATTTTCGGGCATGATTTCAATTTTAATTACGATACTTTCAAAATCAGGCTTCAGAGTATCGACTCCATTAAAGTTGCAGTGGAAACAGATAAAAGGGACAGCTACGGCAATCCCCTGTTCAGACAGGTGGATAACATGATCCAGCTTGCAACAGCCGAGCTCTATATTGATGATCCTCAGAATAAGTCAGGTCTCAGAAGCCTGGAACAGTACCCAATAATAAACGCAGTTTCAGATTCATACATTTTCTTCGACAGAATACCCGGACTTGAAGGTGTTTACGCACAGGAGGATTTTTATTTCAAGGTTGATCCCTTTACTTACGAAAACATCGATCATTACAAAATGGAGTTTATGAATCTGCCGGGTGAGTTTCACGGCGGAAAAATACTGCAGCCCATGCGCCAGAATCTGGTTATTCTCGAGAACAACAGCCTGGGCTTCAACATGAGCATATCAGAAGGGGGTATTGATCTTTATGAAGGCAAGGGAAGACTCTTTGATTTCATAAGCATGAGCAACAGCGGATTGCGCGGAGGCGGGAAGCTTAGTCACCTGACTGCGACCACCATATCCGATGAATACAGGTTCTATCCTGATTCGATGATCACAACAGCAAAGGTTTTCACAATGAATAAGGACGCATCCGGAATCTTCCCCGAACTGGCCAGCCAGGATGTGCAAATAAAATGGATGCCTCCGGAGAATGAATGGCTGGCAGTCAATTCTGCCGGAAAACCTTTCAATATGTTTGACAACGGCACCACTCTTGCCGGGAGCCTAACCCTAAAACCCTCCGAGGTTGGGGGTTCGGGTACAATCAATATGCCCGATTCAAGAATAGTTTCAAACAACTACATTTTTACCGCCGGAACGATTCACGCAGATACTGCCGATTATAATCTTAAGTCAGCATCAACAAGCGGCGATGCATTCATAGCAGAAAATGCAGCCACCGATATCAGCTTCGACAGGAGCATCACCAGGTTCCATCTTAACACCGGGTCGTCAGTTGTGAAGTTTCCCGAGCTTCAGTACATATGTACGATGACCGATTTTGAATACAACATGAAAAGCCGCATTCTTGAAATGGAGCAGAGAGGAAGGTCATCTGGAGACTTAATGACACCTGCCCAGCTTCTTCGCGTGGATATGCGGAACCCTGAAAAACCTACCTTCTTCTCCACAAACGCCATCAGGGATACCTTAACCTTTGCCTCAGGAAAAGCCAGGTATTATGTCAACGAGGAGTACCTCGAGGCTGAGAATGTAAACTACATCAGGGTAGCTGATGCCCTTATCCAGCCTGAGAATGGAAGAATGACCATTGACAGGCGGGCAAAGGTCAGGCAGTTTGAGAACGCAATTATCGCTGTCAACAACCGGCATTTGCTTCATTCGGCCAAAGTGAGCATAGAGTCCCCCAGGCGCTATTCGGGAGGTGCAGTATACGACTATATCGGAGAGAACCGGGAGATTCAGCAGATAAGCTTTCCCCATCTGTCGGTCGATACACTCACCACTACTGCAAGAGGGTTTATCGCTGCATCTCAGCAATTCACACTAAGCCCTGCATTTACCTTCACTGGGGATGTCCTTTTATCTGCCAGGTCAGACCTGCTTTTCTTCACGGGAGCAGCCGGTATTGTGCATGACTGCACTCCCCTCCGGAGTTACACGGTTAAATTCAGCGGACCAGTCGACCCGGTGAATGTAATGATCCCGGTCAGTGAAAAGCCCAGGGATACCAATGACAACCTGGTTTATTCCGGATCATTCATCAATATTGACTCCATCCACATCTACCCTGCTTTCCTTTCCTCCCAGAAATCGTGGAGCGATGTTTCCCTTGTCAGCTCATCGGGTTACCTCTGGTTTGACAGGGGCCGAAACCGGTATCTTATAACCTCACGGGAAAAAATTGCAGATCCCGGGATTAACGGGAACCTTCTTGCCCTGGATAAAGGCTACTGCGTTCTGTCAGGTGAAGGCAGCCTTAATTTCGGAACCAATTTCGACCTCATGAAGATGAGAAGTGCAGGCAGTTTCATTCACAGCCTCGATTCAGGCAGGGTAACGATTGAAGCCATACTGGCTCTCGATTTTCACTTCTCCTCCAGCGCACTCAGCCTCATGAGCAGCGATATCAGAACAGTGCCGTCGCTGAGGCCTGTAAGCATTAACACCGACCTGAATACCAAGGGGATGAGAGATCTTCTTGGAGCTGCAGCGGCCAATCGCCTCCGTGAAGATCTTAACCTTTTCGGATCAGTGAGGAACATCCCTAAAGAATTCACATACGAGTTACTGCTAAACGATGTGAAACTCTACTGGAACGAGGCATCCTCTTCTTTCCGGTCTGAAGGGAGGATTGGTATCGGATTTATTGGCGTCCAGCCAATCAATGTCTACGTCGACGGTTACATAGAGATTCAAAGACGGCGCACCGGAGATATGATTGATGTATATCTTAAAGCCGATGAATCAACATGGTTCTACTTTTCCTATTTCCGGGGAGTTATGATGGCCCAGGCCGGAAACTACAGTTTTAATACCATTATCAGCAAGGAGAAGCTTAAAGATCGAAGAGATCCATCCTCGAACACCAGGGTACCATACACATATATGGTTGCCGTGGAGGATCGTCTTGCAAGGTTCCTCAGGAGGATGAGCAGCCGTGAGGCCGAACAGGACCTTCCTGTTCTTGACGGCCTGATCAGATAACTTAAAACTGTTTAAGCAAAACCGATGCATATCTTCTACGCTCCGGGAATAAAGGGCAGTTCCCATAAACTGAGTGAAACAGAATCGAAACACTGCATCAGGGTTCTGAGGATGTCCAGGGGGGACAACGTCAGGCTGGTGGATGGTGAAGGTGGCCTCTACGAGGGATTAATTGATGATCCCGACCCTGTGAATTGCAGGATTGCTGTCACAAAGAAGATCCCGGTATCAGAAAACAGGAGTTACAGCCTGAAGATCGGCATTTCACCCCTGAAGAACAGGGAGCGTTTTGAATGGTTTGTCGAGAAATGTGTTGAGATAGGGATTGATATCATAGCTCCTGTTATTTGCCACAGGTCGGAAAAGAATCGCATAGATTCAGCGCGAACGGAAAGGATAATTATCTCCGCCATGAAGCAGTCGGTAAAACTATTCAAGCCGGTTCTTTCAGAGGCAATCCCCTTCGACAGGTTTATCAGGGAGCATCACGACGGAATCCGAATGATCTCTCACTGCAGCAACTCATTCAGAAGGGAGAAGATTGACACTGTTTATCAAAGGGGCAATAAAGCTGTTATTCTTATAGGCCCGGAGGGTGACTTCACCGATGAGGAGATTGCGGGTGCACTTGAAAACGGTTATGTATCGGTTCATCTCGGGAGCAGCAGGCTAAGAACAGAAACGGCAGGCATAGCTGCCTGCCATTCTGTTTACTTTATCAACCAGCAGACCGGCTAATCAGCCAACGAAGAAATCGAGGACATCACCTGCTTTCTTCGACGACAAATTATACAGCTCCGTGAACCTGCATTTTGAGCATGTCACAGAGGTGAACCTCCTGTTCTGGATATTGAATATCTTGGTCCAGAAACTGCTCGCTGTCCTTACCTCACCGATCTCACATGTGCGTGTACCGCATTTCGGACAGGTATATTTAAGAGGCTTGTTCATTTCCTTCATTACGTGTATTTGTTGGTTTCACTTTCCATCTGCCCGCTTTCTTTAATGCCTGGTCAAGAAGGTACTCAATCTGCCCGTTGGTGCTGCGGAACTCATCGGCAGCCCATTTTTCGAGCGATTTAAGTTTTTCCGGATCAATACGAAGGACAAATGGCTTCTTCTCTCCCATAACCTAAGAATGTAATGTGCCCGCATTCAAAACAGGAGTAGCGTCCTTATCGCCGCACAGGACTACCATCAGATTGCTTACCATGGCGGCTTTCTTCTCCTCGTCAAGTTCGACAATGTTCTTGTCGGAGAGCTGATCGAGTGCCATCTGAACCATCGAAACGGCGCCTTCAACAATCTTGTATCTGGCAGAAACCACGGCCGATGCCT
>CAYRQY010000063.1:0-11600 GCA_964426435.1 uncultured Rikenellaceae bacterium
GCTATAAGCTGAAGAAAAAGTATCCTGACGTGCCTGTCATTCTCGCTACTGCTGTTGCTCACGAAACGGGCATTGCCTTCAGTCTTGATTCACAGCAGGAAAGATCGTGGATAAGGGCAGACAGGTATCTTGAGAAAGGGGTCAGGCCGGAACAGCTTGATCAGGAGATTATGAAACTATTAAAAATCTGATATTGATATGGCCGTCCTGAAAGTTCTAGTAATTGACGATGAGCCCGGAATTAGATCAGGGGTCACCCGGATTCTGCAGAATTTCCATGTTGCATATCCGTTTATGGATGAAGATTATACGTACGAGGTGCGTGAAGCCGCATCGGGGGAGGAGGGTATCGAGATGATAGAAGAAGAGATGCCCGATATTATTCTTCTCGACAATAAACTGCCCGGTATTCAGGGAATTGAAGTACTCGAGCATATAAGGGAGAAGAAGTATGACGTTGTGGTGGCAATGATAACATCGTATGCATCATTGGATGTTGCGGTGAAGGCAACACGCGACGGAGCAACTGATTTTATTCCCAAGCCTTTTACTCCCCAGGAACTCAAGTCCAGTATTGAGAACATCACTAAACAACAGTATCTGAAGAGGATCACTCATAAAATGAACCAGGAGGGGAAGAAGATCAGATACCAGTTCCTTTCAGTGCTCTCTCACGAACTTAAGGCTCCCCTGAACGCACTCGAGGGTTATCTGAGGATGATGCAGGAGCGTCAGTGCGGAGACAGGATAGAGGATTACGACACCCCGGTGGAAAGGTCACTGCAGAGGATACAGGGAATGCGTAACCTGATAATGGACCTCCTGGATTTTACTAAGATACGACTTGAACGGAAACAGGAGAATATTATCGAGCTCGATTTGGCTGAAGTTGCATCCGGGGCTATAGTCACGGTTCAGCCTTACGCAATACAGAAAGAAGTGACCATCAACCTGAAGGTGAAGTCCGATTCGAGGATCATGGCCGACCCGACCGATATGGACATCGTCTTTAACAACATGATCTCAAACGCTGTAAAGTATAACAGGAACGGCGGTACTGCAGAGATAATAATTGATTCGGATCATGATGACATGATCATCGTATTTTCCGACACCGGCATTGGAATAAGCAAGGAAGACAGGGATAATCTGTTTACCGAGTTTATGAGGGTAAAGAATGAAAAAACAAGAAACATTTCCGGCAGCGGTCTTGGATTATCAATCGTGAGGAAGGTTGTGGAATTGTATAACGGCAGGATCAGTGTTGAGAGCGCACCTGACGAGGGAAGCCGCTTCACTATCAGGATCCCAAAGAGCAATTAATTGTAATCTGAACATTATGAATACATTACCTGCGAAAACAGTTGAAAGGCTGAGTGAATACAGGAGAACACTCATGGGATGTCTCAACCTTAAAAGAAACTACATCTTCTCCCATCAGCTGGCATCGCTTCTCCATATAACCGCAGTCCAGGTCAGGCGCGACCTTATGCTGATCGGCTATTCCAGCGTTATGAAAAAGGGATATGATGTGCGGGAGCTTATCGATACCATCGGAGCGATAATAGATTCGGAAGAGACCCTCAATGTGGCCATAATAGGCATTGGCAATCTTGGAAGGGCAGTTGCGGGTTATTTCAGGGGGAAGAGATCCAAGCTGAACCTCGTAGCCTCTTTTGACAACGACCCTCAGAAGGTGAACAGGGTAATATCCGGGGTAAGGTGTTATCCCCTGCAGGAGATGGAAAGAGTTATCAGTGAGCATAATATAAGGATCGCGATCATTACTGTGCCGGCCGATTATGCAAGGGAAACGGCTGAGGAGACTATACGCTGCGGTGTCAAGGGCATTCTGAACTACACGACTGTCCCGCTGAATGTACCATCAGGGGTTTACCTTGAAGAGTATGACATGATCACATCGATAGAGAAGGTCGCATATTTTGTCAAGGAGAACAGATTCTGAAACAGAGCCTGGGGTATGAAGATCTACAAAAACTTTGAGGATGCACGCAACATAAAGAATCCTGTCGTAACAACAGGATCTTTTGACGGGGTTCATATAGGGCACAAGACCATTCTGAACAGGCTCAGGATGCTGGCTGAAAGATACGAAGGAGAATCCGTGCTCATCACCTTCGATCCGCATCCCCGGAAGGTGCTTTACCCCGACACTATCGGCAAGGATCTGAAGCTAATAAATTCGGGTGAGGAGAAACTGATGCTCCTTAGAAAAGCCGGTCTGGATAACCTCATAATAGTTGAATTCACCAGGGAATTTTCAAAAACAACCAGCGAGGAGTTTGTGCGTGACCTCCTTCACGGCATATTGGGGGCGAAAGTGGTGGTAGCGGGATTCAATCATCATTTCGGGTTCAACCAGGAAGGCGATTACAGGCAGTTGTGGGATCTGAGGGCAAAATACTCCTTTGAAGCCGAGGAGATACCAGAACAGGAGGTTCAGCACGAAACGGTCAGTTCAACCAAAATACGCAAAGCAATAAGCGAGGGAAATATTCAGAGAGCCAATGCCTACCTCGATCATTATTATATAATTATCGGCACCTCAGTACCTTATGGATCGGATAACCCGCTTCCCGGCTTTGCACTCTCCGAAATAATTACGGGCGAGGACAAACTTTTACCCGCTCCGGGTGTTTATGCGGTATCTGCCGGGTCAGATAAAAACAAGCTGAAAGGTATGGCAATAGTATATAATCCGCCGGAAGAGAGACCGAAGGTTCTTCTTCATTTACTGGACGGGAAACAGACAATTGAAAATGAGTGTACTCTCTTTTTTCACAAGAGAGTTCACGGATCGGTTGACCTTACAGATCATGCTATCTTCCACGGCCGGCTGAGAGTTGCAAGAAATGAGATTGAGGATCTTATTTACTGATGCTTCTCTTCTTAAAAGAGATTATTATTGAGTATCATTGCATAATGACAAATTAATTTTAAATGCGCTTTTCACCTGAAAAACTGAGCATTCCCGATCAGAGAATGAAACCTTTCATCGATCCGGCCGAGATATGGGATCTTATAAACAATACCAGGCCGGATAAGGCGAGGGTAAGGGAAGTAATTGCCAGATCACTTGACAAAAAGAGACTTACACTGGAGGAGACAGCTGTGCTGGTAAACGCTGCCGGCACCGACCTTGCTGAAGAGATCAAGCATGGTGCACGGGAGCTCAAGGAGAGGGTATACGGCAACAGGATAGTTCTTTTTGCACCACTCTATATCGGAAACCGCTGCACCAACAACTGCCAGTACTGCGGCTTCAGGGTCTCGAATACCGAAGCGATACGTAAGACCTTGTCTGACCAGGAAATTATTAAGGAGGTTGAAGCTCTCGAGGATAATGGTCAGAAGAGGCTTATACTCGTATACGGAGAGCACCCGGAGTACTCACCGGAGTACATTGCCCAAACGGTAAAACTTGTTTATGGAGTCAAAAAGGGGCATGGTGAGATAAGAAGAGTTAATATAAATGCCGCTCCTTTCGACATAGAAGGCTTCAGGAAGGTGGGGCTGTCAGGTATCGGAACCTACCAGGTCTTCCAGGAGACTTATCACCCCGAAGCCTATTCGTGGTATCATAAGGGCGGGAAAAAAAGAGATTACGAATGGAGGCTGACCGCACTCGACCGGGCCCAGGAGGCCGGCATTGACGATGTTGGCATAGGGGCTCTCTTCGGTCTGTACGACTGGCGGTTTGAGGTGCTGGGGCTGGTAAGGCATACAAATCATCTCGAAGCCTGCTATAACATAGGCCCTCATACAATTTCATTTCCCAGGATCAAGGATGCACATAAGCTGAACATCAACTCAAAATACCAGACCAGCGACGAGGATTTTGCCAGGCTGGTGGCAGTACTAAGGCTTGCCGTACCATATACAGGACTGATACTTACGGCACGCGAAGCGCCTGAGTTACGGCGCCAGGTACTTCAGTACGGTGTTTCACAGATCGACGGGGGAACCAAACTTGAGCTCGGATCATATTCAGCATCAAAGAATGAAGAGCAGAACCTCAACAGGGAACAGTTCAGGATTAATGATCCCAGGTCGCTCGCAGAGGTTATCGATGAACTGCTGACCAACGACTACCTGCCCTCCTTCTGTACATCGTGCTACAGGATGGGAAGGACAGGGGAACATTTTATGGAGTTTTCCGTTCCGGGATTCATAAAAAGATTCTGCACTCCGAATGCAATCCTCACGCTGGCAGAGTACATATGCGACTATGCTTCCGGCGAAGTTGCAGAAAAAGGATGGAGAGTGATCGAAAAGAATCTTGAGAAGCTTGAACCTGCCGTGATCGAGAAAACAAAAGAAAAAATCGAGAGAATAAAAACGGGGGAAAGGGATTTGTATTTCTAAGACTCCCAGCCCCATGCTCCCTGCTCCGAGCTTTAAAGGTAGAATAAGTAAGCAGTAATTAACAATACTCAAAATGATAAAAATACTTGGAATCAAGATCTTCGACCGCATCAAGGAGTCCGGGTTTACACAGGAGATACTGACGAGGTATTCTCCGTTCATAACCACCCGCCTCGGATTCCACGAGGTTACCGACAACCTGTGCAGCAGGGAGGCTTATATCGTGCTGCACATAAAGGATAAAGACTCAGAATCGGAAAAAATGCGCGAAGAGCTGGAACTTCTTGGCGGCATACAGATCCGGGAGATGGTATTCGAGCCCGGGCATGCGGACAATAATGCAGAACAGCAGGAAGGTTCGCTGGATATTCTCGGTATACTGGTCGAGAAAAACCTGGAGGTTATACAGTCAGTACAGAAGATTCTCAGTTCATACGGTTGCTATATACGCACCCGCCTGGGTGTTAACGAGACCTTCTTCGGAGAGCCTGCAGGGCTTATTATCCTTGAGCTGACGGGTGACCACGAACAGCGGTTACTTCTCGAAAAAGACCTCGATGCCCTGCCGGGAGCTTATGTGAGGAAGATGGTGTTCTGAAAGCTGGTACTGAGCACTGGGTACTAGGTACTGGGTACTAGGTGCTGGTTGTTACGGCGTTACCTTCCGGTTATCTGGCCAAAGAATACCGCATTCAGAAAGATCTTGTTTGTACCGTACCAGATTGCCCTGAAGTTGGTATTGTCGTATATCGATATTACCCTGTTCCCGTGAACGCTCGCGAACGCAGACTCTTTTATCCTGTCGATGTTTTCCATGGTGCAGTAACCGCTTAGCAGGGGGGCGCGGGTGTATCTTACCGGATTACTGTATATATTATCGTTGATCTTTGCAACAGTTGTGCCGGATTTAAAGACCGGCAGCCTGTCCCTGGTGAACCCGTAGCATAGCGGGTGTGTAAGATCGAGTCGTGTCTCAAATATTGCACCGGGTATCTGGTGAACCTGTCTGTCGGCTGACCTGTTAACATATACACCCTCCTTCCTCCCTGGTTCGAAGGCCGGCACAAACTCGATATCGACCAGTTTATTTCTTGATAACCAAGTGTTTCCGCCCTTATACCCGATAAGGGTACCACCCATCCGGTTCCAGTTTCTCAGATTCTCTGTTCCTGTGTTGCCGATATCAGGAGACCCTGTAACTATTATTGCATTATAGCGGCTTAGGTCCATTGATCCTACCCTGGACACATTTACGAGGGTAACAGGGATTCTGAACCTTGTGTCGAACATATGCCATATCTCCCCGATATCGCCGCTGCTGGTGCCGGTGCCGGCTATAATCATCACCGAGGGCTTACTCAGAACGGCGAAACTACCGCTTCCGAGATCAATGCCTTCCGGTGTCAGGCCGGTACTTACCGCATGGATTGAAAGACCGTTCTCCCGTGCGACCTCGTTCATCAGGGCATGAAGTTCCGGTTTGCCGAGCACCTGGCCTTCGGCCGGTACCAGGATTGTTCCGTACGAAAATTCCTTTTGCAGTATCCCATCGTCATAGCGAAATCTTTCTGTGGATACCCTGCAGGTTATCCCTTCATTCTGGAGGGTGTAGAGTGCCCTGGGTGCAAAGTACTCTTTCCATTCAAACAGGTAAGCATAGGCATCGCTGCTGCCTGTGACAGAACCGGTAAGGGCAGGAGGTGATGAAACCTGCTCACCGGCCAGTCCCTCAAGATCTTTAAGTGTGTTGATTGTGGTGTACTGCAAATTGAATGACATTGGCAGAACCCAGGTTGAAACATCATAGAATGTGCTGTCGGTAAACTCCTTAACCGGTTCGAACAACGATCTTATGAAGCGGTGCCCGGTCTGCCTGAGAGGGACCATGTAGCTGTTTTCGCTGTTGAAGGTTATACCGTTTCTTGTTATGGTGCGGTTGAGTTTATGAACCTTTATCTGATGCTGCATGAGGTTGCTTATGAACTCCGCCAGCTTTGCCTTATCATCAGGTTCGGTAAACAGATATGCTTTTACCGGATGTTTATCAGCCAGTGCAAGAGCCTCAGCATAGAATCTTCTCTGGCTTTCAAGCAGTTTATCCTTCATTCTGAGTCCTGCTTCGATTGATGAAAGAGAAACAGCAAACTGGTTCCTGATTGCAAACGGAAATGAAATCATTCCTCCCCGTATTTCTCTCAGATGTCCCCTTACACCGGCTTGTTCAAATAATATCCCCACCGAGCCGTATATGTCGGCGTATGAGGAGCCCTTACCCAGGTAAAAATCATCGAAGCCCTCTTCAGTATAGTAGAGGCTGCCGATAGAGTTAAGATACTTCTCATGATATTTTCCCACCTCTGCGGTCAGTTCGTGAATATACCCGGGTGTTAGCGGGTTGTTACGGCTCTGTATGCCGGGCTGAAAGAAAAAGGTCGCCTCTGCCCCCATCTCGTGGTGGTCGGTATTGATATTAGGTTTCCACCTGTGAAATGCCGCAACCCTGCCGGTCGATTCGGGATGCTGCAGCATAATGTAATCTCGGTTAAGGTCGAACCAGTAGTGGTTGGTTCTTCCCCCCGGCCAGTTCTCGGTGAACTCCCACGAAGCAGGATCCGGGTTATTGTTTGTGCTTTTCATGTGATTTACCCATGATGAATGGCGCTGCAGCCCGTCGGGATTCAGCGACGGGTCAATAAGGATGACAGCGTTTCTGAGAAGCTCGTCCATCTCCTTGCCTTCTCCTGCAACGAGGTGATAGGCTGTCAGCACCGAGGCATTGGAGGCGCTTGATTCGTTACCGTGAACACCGTAACCCAGCTTTATGAAAACAGGCATGCCTGTAATGTCAATACCTGCCGATACTGAAGGATCGCACAGTTGTAAGTGCTTCTGCCTTAATTGCTCAAGGTTACGGATGTTTTCCGGAGAGCTTATGATAAGATGACCGAGAGGCCGTTTCTCGTGACTCCTGCCATACTCCTCCCAGACAGCTCTATCTGATACCTCAGCAAGTTTCAGCATATAAAAGTATAGTTTGTCGTGGGTGAGATGCCATTCGCCGATACCATGACCGGCAAACTGGTCCGGCGCAGGAATTGCCGGATTATAGTTGATGTTTCCGGGTAGATAATAATCCAGTTTAACCTGTGCTGTCAGAAAAACGGCAATTAATACCAGTACCACAGTCAGAGCAATCTTCTTCATTTATGTTGTTATTAAATTATCTACTATCGCCTATTTTTACCCTCCGTAGCTTTCTTTGACCTCCGTAGCTTTAGCGGAGGAGGTAGCGAAGGAGGGCGCCTATCATCTATCATCTATCATCTATCATCTATCATCTATCATCTATCGCCTTCCGTCTTCTTTTCTCATAATGTCCCGAATCCCCCCATTCACCATACATTACCTCGTTATCGGCCAGGCTGACTCTTGCTTCGAGGCAACCCTTGCAGTCCTCCGCCGATTCATCGGTACATGGCTTGTTTGCGTACAGCCTGTAACTATCGCGGTATTTACCGGGAGTGATGTTAGGCATCAGGATATTGGCTCCTATCCTTACAGCCTTTTCCCTTCCTATGGGATCGATAGCCTGGAGCGCGGTGGCTGCAACGATGTTTATATCCTTCATCATTATACGGAGAACTGCAATCATTTTAAGTGTAAGGTCGAATCTTTCCCTGAGCGGCAGAAGCGTACCGGAATATTGTATCAGGGGAGTGTCGGCATGTTCGATATAGGGTCCCATACCACACATATCCACATCAAAATCCTTCATAAAGATGAGATCATCCGCCAGGTCTGAGATGGTCTGAAAAGGGAGTCCTATCATAACTCCGGTTCCCGTCTGGTAGCCAATATCCTGCAGGCTCCTGAGGCACTCCATCCTCCTGTCGAAATCATGTTTCCTGTTGTCCGGGTGAATCTTGCCATAGAGCTCCCTGCTGGTTGTTTCGACCCGAAGGAGGTACCTGTGAGCTCCGGCATCAAACCATCTTTTGTATACTTCAGGCTTCTGTTCACCGACCGATAGTGTTATCCCCAGTTCCCCTCCCGATAACTCCTTTATCCTGTGAAGCAGGTTCTCAATCCTCCCGGTTACTGCCGGGCTTTCCAGCTCACCCGACTGCAGGGCGATCGATCCGTACTGGTTCTCCCAGGCAAACCTGGCGGCAGCAAGTATTTCATCATCAGAAAGGTTGTATCGTTCGAGGTTTTTGTTGCCCTTCCGGATGCCGCAATACAGGCAATCCTTGCCGCATATATTGGAGAACTCAATCAATCCCCTGAACCACACTTTCCTGCCGATATATTTCTCCTTTATTCCGGCAGAATGCCTGAATATAAGGGTACGATCCTCACCCTGTGCCTCCAGCAACCTGATAATATTACCCTTCGTAAAATCCTCCTTGTCAAGTATCTCCGTAACAGTCATAATTCACTTACAATCAATCCAATAATTCTAATATCGCCCATCATCTATCATCTATCATCTATCATCTATCATCTATCATCTATCATCTATCGCCCATCGCCTATTCAAAATCCTCTCCCAAACATCCCCCACAGCGTAGCCTTCAGCTCCTCCCATTTCTTCATTGTCGCATAGGCAAAATCAGCAGTATATTGTGTCAGGTACTCCCTGGCTTCTTCATTTTTTCCCTCCCTGATCAGGTCTGCCGCTCTCTTTTCCACAGCGGGAATCTCTTCAACAGCTTTTATCTCAAAACTGAGCACTGCCTTCTCAATAAGTGGCCTGCTTCTTGACCAGTTTATTGTAGCAAGTCTGTTTGCTTCCCTGAACGACCATATTGCCGCATCCTGCCTGTAGCGATGCTGACCGCAAATGCTGAACGACTCCGGCAGCCTGAGCGTGCCGGAATATACCGGTATCCGCGGACTCTGCCCCGGATTATCAAATGAGAACCATGCCACAGCGCCGACCTCATCCGGCAGCCAGCTCCTGCACTGTATCACATGGGAATAGGAGCAGCCTGCAATTGCAATGGTCCTCTGCCTTTCAACAACATCGGGGTGCAATTCATTCAACAACGTCCTGAGATCATTGTTCATCCAGTTACTGACAATTGGCGATACTACTTTTTCCTCGGTCTCAACCCCGTTTTCATCTTTCCTCTTAACAGTAACCAGGAGGTTTTTTGTCATGTCCCATGGTGTGCCCTCATACGTTTCACGGAAAAACTTCATGACATCCCTGGCTGAAAGCTTCTTCTCAGGTTTTACGGACAACGGAAGCTCATCGTCATCCATCGATAATCCAAGGGAAGGTGCAAGCGTGCTCAGGACAAAGAACTCGCGTATGGCAAACGGTTTTCTTTCGCTTATTATCTTCCAGAACTTAAGAGGTTCTTTTCCATCCCAATAGCCGAGTTTACGGGCAACCTTTTGCAGATCAGTGCTGTACATGAAAAAATCGGTATTGTTGAAATCTATTGCCGAGATACGGGGGATATTGGCAGCAACACCTGCATGATCGTCGGGGATTCTCTGGGCGCACCATATTGCTGAAGGTTTTCCTTTCCCGGAACCAGCGATTTCAAGATGCCATACCTCTGAAGGATCGGCAATTGTCAGACATTCTGCAAGATCGGCATAACCGTATTTCTCAGCAAGTTCACCTATAAGCCTGATTGCCTCCCTTGCGGTTCTGCATCTCTGAAGCGCTATCTTCTGGAGCTCCTCGATATAGAACATTCCCTCTTCATTGATCAGTTCATCACGTCCGTAGATTGTTGTTTCGCCTATGGCAAGCTGTTTTTCGTTAAGACACGGATAAGCAGTATTGAGATATGCATATGTCTCCCCGGCTTCAGGGACCTCTCCCTTTATCTTCACCCTGCTTAAATCCCATGCTTCCTCCGTATGCAGCATTCCGCTGTAAACGGTATGCATGGCACCCTTTTCGTGCTTTGCTGCCGGATATATACCAAGCCATGTCCTGTAGTTGCCGTCGCATGTATGGGAAGTAATAACTGAGCCGTCGGTTGAGGCCAGCCGGCCAACCGTTATGGTGGTGCAGTTCTCGTCGTATCCGGATAATGCTTTTCTGGCTACCGGGTTCTGTGAGTATGCAGATGTAACACCGGCATTAAGGATCATTCCCAGGAGGAGGGTACGGATGATTTGATTCATAGGAATATTGGTTTTTTACTCGGAATTCAAAAAAAAATATCTCAAAAATAACTTTTTTTCATAATGGTGGCTAATTTATGATGAGGATGTCATAACCTGACATCTAAAATGTTTTGTAAGGTTAATTTTTATTATATTGGCCGGAGTAATCCGGGAAGTAAAGTGCTGAAAACATGGTAAATCAAAAACTAATCAATCCCGACAGCATTGTTGTTGCAGGTGGCTCTGACGATCTCTTCAAACCGGGAGGTAAAGTGCTGAAGAATATAATTGACAGCGGATTCGGCGGTACTCTTTATGTTGTGAACCCGAAGAAGGATGTTGTCCAGGGTGTCCGGTCGTTCAGGGAAATAGATCAGGTTCCGCAGGCGGACCTTGCAATACTGGCCATCCCTGCGGAATTTTGCCTTCGGGCTGTGGAGAAGCTGGCAAGAGAGAAAGGTACAGGAGCTTTCATAATTATCTCTGCTGGTTTCAGCGAGACCGGTGAGGAAGGGAAGAAGCTTGAGGAGGCCATCAGGGAAGTGATCGATGAAGCAGGAGCCTGTCTGATAGGCCCGAATTGCATCGGCGTGATAACCAGCAGTTACAGTGGAGTTTTTACATCACCTGTTCCCCGGCTTGATCCAATGGGTTGTGATTTCGTCTCAGGTTCAGGAGCCACAGCGGTTTTTATTTTTGAATCGGCGCTTCCGAAGGGACTTACCTTTGCCAGCGTTTTTTCAGTTGGCAACAGCGCCCAGACAGGTGTTGAGGAGGTGGTTGAATACTGGGATGAGACCTATGAGCCGGGCATATCGCCCAGGATTAAGCTGTTATATGTCGAGAGCATTAATTATCCTGATAAGCTGCTGCATCATGCCTCCTCGCTGATACGAAAGGGATGTCACATTGCCGGTATTAAGGCAGGTATAACAGAAGCGGGCAGCAGAGCTGCCTCATCACACACAGGAGCTATGGCTTCCTCCGATTCGGCGGTCGAGGCATTGTTCAGAAAGGCAGGCATTGTAAGATGCTCCGGCCGGGAAGAGCTGACCACGGTTGCCTCGGTCTTCTTCCACAAA